>CAZTYA010000007.1:0-16979 GCA_964617255.1 uncultured Syntrophales bacterium | reverse complement strand
CCGTTCCCTACGATTTGATTTTCTGCGGACAGCGGGCCATCGACGACGACAGCGGCCAGGTCGGTTCGATCCTGGCGGAACTCCTGGATCTCCCGCAGGTGACCCTGGTCACCAAGGTCGAGGTGGCGGGCAGTTCGGTGAAAGCCATGCGGGCCATCGAAGGCGCCCAGCTCGTGATCGAGAGTCCCCTTCCCTGTGTGCTGACGGCGCAGAAGGGTTTGAACGAACCCCGTTACGCTTCCCTGCCGGGGATCATGAAGGCGAAGAAGAAACCCGTGGATATCAAGGACGCCGCCGCGCTGGGTGTGACCGCGTCGGATAAGGCCAAAGTCGTCAAGTTCGTACCCCCTCCGGCCAGGCCTCCTGGAAAGATCATCGCCGGTGACGATCCGACGGCGAAGGCCGCTCAGCTTGCCAAGTTGCTGCGGGAAGAGGCGAAGGTTATTTAATCAAAGGATATACGGAGGTAAATAAAATGGCTAAAGGTGTATGGATAGTAGCAGAACAGAGAGAAGGCGCCTTCCGTAAGATCTCCTTCGAACTTGCAAGCGCAGCACGGAAGCTGGCCGACGAACTGGGCGACGAAGTATGCGCCGTTCTGGTCGGTTCCGGTGTGGAAGGCATTGCAGGCGAACTGGGAAAATACGGTGTGGATAAAGTGTATGTGGCGGACAACGCCATGTTCGAACCCTATACGACGGACGCGCACGCTTTGGCGGTCGCGAAAATCGTGAAGGAAAAGGATCCCGCGATCCTGCTGCTGGGCGCTTCGTCTCAGGGCAAGGACCTGTCCTCCCGGCTGGTCGGAAAACTGGCCACGGGCATGGCGACGGACTGCACGGCCCTGCGCCTTGAAGGCGGCAAACTGGTGGCCATTCGGCCCATGTATGCGGGCAAGTGTTTCGGGGAAGTCATGATCTCTTCTTTCCCCCAGATGGCGTCCCTGCGTCCCAATGTGTTTGCGGCTGCGGAGAACGCGAAAGCCGGCGCCGTGGAGAAATTCGACGCCGGAATCGATGCGTCCCAGTTGAAGACGAAGGTTCTGGAAGTGCAGAAGGAAACCAGCGGCAAGGTCGACTTGACGGAAGCCAACTTCATCGTATCCGGTGGACGCGGTATGCAGGGCCCAGAAGGTTATGCGGTTCTGGAAGAGCTGGCGGCGGTTCTCGGCGCCACCGTGGGCGCGTCGCGTGCGGCGGTGGACGCCGGCTGGCGGCCCCAGTCGGACCAGGTCGGACAGACCGGCAAGATCGTTTCGGCGAATCTTTATATCGCTTGCGGTATTTCCGGATCGATTCAGCATCTGGCCGGGATGAGTTCGTCCAAGGTGATCGTGGGCATCAACAAGGATTCCGAAGCCCCCATCTTCGCGAAGGCGGATTACGGTATCGTGGACGATCTGTTCAAGGTCGTGCCTGAACTGACGAAAGAATGCAAGAAGCTCCTGGCCTAAATGGGGACTCTTGATTTCGCTTCTCGATTTCGCTGGAAGCGTTTGGTGATAACTGAAGACCCCGCCTGTCGTTATGATGGGCGGGGTTTTCTCAGAGCGGCAAACCCATAAGTTTGCTTTAGCATTATCTACGGAGGCGTTATGGAACATGCAACCTTTTCCGTCGGGAACGAGGGAAGACAGGTCTTCTGGAACGCGGAGTATTTTGAGCCTGTTCTCTTCTTCTTTACGGCAATTGCCCTGGCGATTATGGCTTACGGCTTCTACCGCCGCTGGCGTATGTGGAAAGCCATGGGCAAGCCTGAACCGGAGAACCGGTTCGCCAACCGCAATGAAAGGCTTAAATACCTGTTAAAAAATGTCGTTTTACAGGCCAACACCTCAAAGGAAATCTATCCCGGCATCATGCATGGCCTTATTTTCTTCGGTTTCTTTGTGTTGATCTGGGGCGCGGCGTTCGATGCCACGGAATTTCATATTACGGAACCCTTGGGCTGGGCATTTCTGCGGGGGAACTTCTACCTGGTTTTCTCGCTGATCATGGAGATCTTCGGCTTATGTGTCCTCATCGGGACATTTATGGCCATCGACCGTCGCTACCTGACCAAGCCGGATCGCCTGGGCTACAAAGGCAAGTCGGACAGTGACGCCGATGACGCAATTGTGCTGTTGCTTCTCGCGGGGATCATCATCACCGGTTTCATCATCGAGGCGTTGCGCATTCATGTTACGAAACCATCCTGGGAAGTCTGGTCCATCGTCGGCTTTACCGTTTCCAAAATGTTTGCCGGCGTCGGTTCGGAAACGGCCATGGCCATGCATAAGTGGACCTGGTGGATTCATGCTTTCATGTCCCTCGGTTTCATCGCCTTCATTCCTTATTCACGGCTGCTGCACATCTATACGACGCCACGCAACCAGTATATGAAGACCATGCAGCCTGTCGGCCAGCTGGAACCGATTCGGGATTTTGAAAACGCGGAGTCCTTCGGGGCAGGTCAGATTCAGGACTTCACCTGGAAGCAGATTTTTGACGGCGACGCCTGCACCAAGTGCGGACGCTGCCAGGACGGCTGTCCGGCGTATCTGTCCGGCAAGCCCCTGTCGCCGAAAAAGCTGACCCAGGATCTTAAGAATTACTGGCTGGAAAAGGTGCCGGCCGCCATTGCCGAACAGAAGGCGATGGTGGAAACGGACGAAGAAGGCAATCCCAAGACGCCTGCGAAGAAAAACATGTTCTGTCAGTGGCTGGAAAAAGTGGATCATGTCGTTGACGGCCTGATGCCGGCCGCAACGGAGGAAAAAGCCCTGGTGGGAGAACAGATCGATCTTCATGAACTCTGGGCCTGCACCAACTGTATGTACTGTATGGAAAACTGTCCCGCCGACATCGAGCATGTGCCGAAGGTCGTCGGGATGCGGCAGTACAAGGTGCTCATGGAGGCCGATTTTGCGCCGGAATTGCAACTGACCTTCCGGAACATGGAAAACAACAGCAACCCCTGGGGCATCGGAGCCCATCTGCGGGCGGACTGGGCAGCGGAATTGGGCGTCAAGAGCCTGGCGGAAGATCCGAATGTGGAGTACCTCTTCTACGTCGGTTGTTCCGGATCCTTCGATGACCGGGGCAAGAAAGTGACCGTGGCCTTCGCCAAGATCCTGCAGGCGGCGGGCGTCAGCTTCGGCATCCTGGGCACGGAAGAAGGCTGCTGCGGCGATTCGGCCATGCGCGGCGGAAATGAATATCTCTACCAGACCATGGCTCAGATGAACATCGAGGTCATGAACGGCTACGGCGTGAAGAAGATCATCGCCACCTGCCCCCATGGGTACAACGCCCTGAAAAAGGATTACCCCCATTTCGGCGGAAACTTCGAAGTCTATCATCATACGGAAATCATCGCCGATCTGATTGCGAAGGGTAAAATCAGCCTGAAGAAACCCGTGGAGGGGAGCTTTACATACCATGATTCCTGCTTCCTCGGCCGTTATAACAACATCTATGATCAGCCGAGACGGATTCTCAGTGCCGTTCCCGGCCTCAAACTGACCGAGATGGAACGCAACATGGCCCGGAGCTTCTGCTGCGGCGCCGGTGGTGCAAGGATGTGGATGGAAGAAGATATCGGTGAGCGCATCAACGACATGCGGACGGACCAGGCGATTGCCGCCGGGGCCGACACGATCGCCGTCGGTTGTCCCTTCTGCCTGACCATGATGAGCGACGGCATCAAGGATCGCCAGAAGGAAGAAAGCATGGCGGCCCTGGATATTGCCGAAATCGTCTGGAAGGCAATGGATTTGGAGTAACAGCCGATCCGATTCAGGAAAGAGAGCAGCAGGCACCCCCTGAACACTTGATGGTCAGGGGGTGCTTTTTTTATCCATGATCTTGTATAAAGAAACGATTCCCCCTTGCGTTCCGGAATTCCCCTGTGATAAAGGATTTCGAGCTTTCAGCAACAATCCATACATACAGCTCCAATCACGGGGGACTGCAGTCTTCTTTTCTGCTGACCGGTACAGTGTAGAAAATACAAAACCGGTTAAAAGGTTTATCAGCTTCGCGAAAAACGTGGGGCATGCTTAATAAATAAATCAGGAAGAGAGGGAGGAAGATGAGAAAGCACTTATTGAGTTCAATTGTTGCGGTTTTTTTGGTCGCGGCCCTGGCCGTGTCCGCCTGGGCGGGTAACGTCGACACCTACGGCATCGGCGCCAAGAACACGGCCATGGGCGGCGCCGTCAGTGCCTATGCGGATGATCCCTTCGCCATTTACTACAATCCTGCAGGGTTGACCCTGAACACACGGCCCATGTTATCCGTTGGGGCCAACGTCATCAAGCCGGTGCTTCGCGTAGACGATTATCGGGTTACGGGAATGGCAGCGGTCCCTGATGGTGTGGTGGGGCCAACCGATATGTATGATGAGTCCCGCATGCTGGTTGTCCCCCATCTCGGCTTTACCATGCCCATCGGGAAAGGTTTTTCCGCCGGGATTGCCGCTTATGTGCCTTTCGGCCTCGATATCCAGTGGAAAAAAGACATCGCGACCTCCGGATTTTCCGGTAATCCGGGTGCTTACAACTCCTATCGTTCCTTTTATATCCGGGAGGTTGTCACGCCATCCGTTGCCTACAAGATCAATGATTACGTTTCCATCGGTGCGGGTATTTCCATCGGGAAAACGGAAAGTGGTGTCGAAAGGCTTCTCTTCCACCCGACCAACCCTTTCCTGCAGAACAAAAAAATAGAAACGGACATGGATGACGATTTGAACTGGTCGTTTAATGTCGGGGTGATGTTCACACCCATCAAGTCTTTGGCGATCGGCCTAACCTATCGAGGTAAAACAGATACCGAATTGGAAGGCACGACTGAGATCAAAGGTGTAACAATCCCCGTGCCAAACCAGAAGGTACATGCGAAGACGGAAATCGACAGCCCGGAGCAGATTCAGGCCGGTATCCGGTACATGCCTAATGACAAGCTGTCTTTTGAAGCCGATGTGGTCTGGACACACTGGTCCAGTATTGACAGTTACACCGTGGAATTCGACCGACCCTTTCTCGGCGCTATTGGTTATGAATATTTTGAACGTAACTGGGACAATACCTATCAGTTTCGGATTGGCGCCGAATGGAAGGTTATTCCCATGCTGACCCTGCGCGGTTCCTATATTTACGATCCAACGCCTATTCCGGAGGACACGGTGGATCTCCAGTGGCCGGATGCGGACAAGCATACCTTCGCGTTGGGGACGGGCCTGAATTTCGGCAATGTAAGCATTGATGCGACGGTTCAATACACCTATATTGAAAGCAACCAGTTGGAGATCAAGGGGGAAAGTGAAAACCTCAACCATACTTATGCCAATGGCGGCGGTTCACCCCGGGTTTCTCTCGAAGCGGACGGCCATCTCTGGGGCGGTGCGCTGACGGTTAACTACAAGTTCTAGCAGGCATAAAGGAACGGTAGATATGGAAGCGGGACGGGCCGCCCGGGTTCGGGGACCGGCTCGACCGCTTCCCCTGCAAATGATTATTTCAACTTGACCGGTCAATGACCGGTTTAGAGGGGTGCCCCATGTTGGAAGACAGTCCTTATCTGAAAAAACCCTGGTTAAAGCACTACGAGCAAGGCGTACCCGAAAGCATCCGGTATGAGGAAATCTGCCTGCCGGAAATCCTGGAGCGCACTGTCAGGGATTTCCCTGACCGGACGGCACTCATTTTCGAAGGTTATCAACTGTCCTTCCGTCAGTTCCAGAACATGATCGATCGCTTTGCCGGTTGCCTCGTATCCTGCGGTGTGAAAAGGGGTGATGCCGTGGCGATCATCCTCCCCAACATGATCCAATGCGTGGCGGCCTATTACGCGATCATGAAAATCGGGGCCGTTACCGTTATGAACAATCCCCTGTACTCGGACCGGGAACTGGAATACCAGTTCAACGACTCGGGGGCAAAGGTGCTGATTGCCATTGACCTCCTGGGAAACAGGATGATCGACCTCCGGCCCAGGACGAAAATCAAGCAGATCATCATCACCTCCATTGGGGATTATCTGCCCTTTCCGAAGAACCTTCTCTTTCCTTTGGTGGCGAAAAAGAAGCGTCTGGCGGCGTCTGTGAAACCTTCGCCGGATGTCTTTTTCTGGAAGGACTGTATTGCGCGTCATGAACCCTATACACGAAATGTGAAGATCGGCTTCAATGACGTGGCCATGTATCAGTATACCGGCGGGACCACGGGGGTGTCGAAAGGCGTGGAATTGACCCATGCCAACCTGGCCTGCCAGGTGCAGCAGGCGGCGGCCTGGTTTCCCAAGCTCGAACGGGGCAAGGAAATCATGCTGGGCGCGCTGCCTTATTTTCATGTCTTCGGTTTGACGGCATGCATGAATTTCGCTATTTCCATGGGCTGGCCTCAGGTGCTTATTCCTAAGCCTCAACCCGAGCCCCTCCTGAAAGCCATCAAGACGTACCGGCCGACTTTTGCCCCCCTGGTGCCGACCATGTATGTGGGACTCCTGAGTCATCCGGATCTCAAGAAAACGGATATCAAATGCATGAAAGGGGCGTTTTCCGGCAGCGCTCCCCTGCCGGTCGAAGTGATCCGGGAGTTTGAAGCGGCAACCGGAGCGGTGATCGTTGAAGGCTTCGGCATGACGGAAACCTCACCGGTAACGCACATCAACCCCTTTGCCGGCGGAGCCCGGAAAGTGGGAAGCGTCGGTATCCCTATTTCCGATACTCTGGCCCGGATTGTGGACATTGAAGAGGGAACCCGGGAGATGCCTGTCGGTGAATCGGGAGAACTGGTGATCAAAGGTCCCCAGGTGATGCGCGGATACAAGGACAAGCCCGACGAAACCGTGAACACCCTCCGTGACGGCTGGTGTTATACGGGAGATATCGCCGTCATGGATGAGGACGGATACTTTTTCATCGTGGACCGGAAAAAGGACATGATCCTCTCCGGCGGGTTTAACGTTTATCCCCGGGAGATCGATGAGGTCTTTTACAGCCATCCGAAGGTGCAGGAAGCCTGCGCCATCGGCATCCCCGATCCCAAACGGGGAGAAAATGTTAAGGTATTCGTGGTGTTGAAAGAAGGGGAAACGGCAACCCCTCAGGAGTTTATCGATTTTTGCAAAACGCGATTGGCGGTTTACAAACTGCCGACGGAAATCGAATTCCGCAATGAATTACCCAAATCGGCGGTTGGAAAGGTTTTAAGGAAGGAACTGCGGGACGAGGAAATGACGAAGCGGGGAAAGAGATAACGGATTCGGAAAGTTAGAAAAATAAAAAGGGGCCAAAACGGCCCCTTTTTTCGTAAAGATCATCATTAAGCGCCAAACTTCTCCAGGCGCCGCGCGTGAGCCAGGGCCAGTCCCATAAGGTAAACCATGGGTATTCTTCCCAGGCCGCCGCCGGTGCAGTCCCGTTCACCGAAGCGACAGACACCGTCGGGCCGGCAGGTCTTCGCATAGAGGATGGCCGGTACGGGGTGCCAGCTGTGTCCGGCCAGCGCCGCCGGGGTGGAATGATCGCCCGTCACAACCAATACGTCGGGATTTAGAGCCGTTATCCTGGGGATGAATGTATCCACCTCTTCGATAACTTTGACCTTCGCATCGAAATCCCCGTCTTCACCGCGCGAATCCGTCGGCTTGACATGGATGAAGAAGAAATCATATTCCCGGTAATACTGTTCCAGAGTTTGAATTTCATCATCAATTGTTGTGGTCAGGGGCGCAACCGTCATTCCTAAAAGGCGGGCGATGCCCCGGTACATGGGATAGCTGGCGATAGCCAGGGCATTGAGGCCGAAGCGTTCCCCCATGCTGGGAAAACGGTGGAAACGTGAATAGCCCCGGAAAAGCACCATATTGGCCTTTTTTTCATCCCCCAGGATCGTTTTGCACTGTTCCATCAGCGACCGGATAAGTTCCGCCGTTTTCTCCGCTTCCGGAATCAGGGGGGTGGGCTGATGGGGAAATTCGCGTGTCTTCTGGGGGTCCGTTTCGCCAATTTCCTCGCGCAGATCGTCTCCCCGCAGGACGAACAGCCCGCGGTGTTCCTTTTCCGTTTCAAAAAAAGCCTCGATCCCGTCAGGCAACTGGACCCGGCTTTTGAGTTTCGCACAGATCCGCCGGTTTTCTTCCGTTTCGATCCGGCCGGCCCGGCGGTCGATCACCCGTCCCTCCCCATCAATGGTGGCAAAATTGACGCGCATGAACAGATCCCGGTCCGTGATGGGGAAGTCAACGCCCGCCGCGGACAGGAGCCCCCGGCCGACGTTCGTTTTGACGGGATCATAGCCGAACAGTGAAAAATGGGCCGGACCGCTCCCGGGTGTAATACCGTAACCGATGGGGTCAAGGAGCCCGCAGACAGATTGGCGGGCCAGGGCGTCCAAATTGGGTGTCCGGGCCGTTTCCAGTTCCGTTCTGCCCCCATCTTCGAGGGGCAGGCCGCCCAATCCATCCATAATCAGATAGACGATTTTCGATTCGTTTTTAATGATCAAACGGTCAATCAGTTCCGGTCCCATGGAGTGTACCTTCTTTTTTAACGGCCGATGAAGTTGGGTTTCCGCTTTTCCAGGAAAGCGGCCATACCTTCCTTCTGGTCGTCCGTGCTGAAGCATTGGGAAATGCACTGCATTTCAAGACGGTTGGCGTTGTCAATGGCGACATCATAGCCGTAATTGATGGCATGCTTGGCCATCTTGGTGGCGAAACCGGAGAGCGCCGCCAGTTTCTTGGCGAACTTCTTTGTTTCTTCCAGAAGCAATTCCGGCGGATAGACACGATTCACCAGACCGATGTCAAAAGCCCGCTGGGCGTTGATCTGTTCGCCGCTGAGAATGAGTTCTTTGGCGCGACCCATCCCGATCAGTCTGGCCAGACGCTGCGTACCTCCCCAGCCGGGGATGATGCCCAGCAAAATCTCGGGCTGACCGAAAACGGCCTTTTCAGAGGCGAAGCGCATATCGCAGGCCATGGTGATTTCCGTACCCCCACCGAGGGCATACCCGTTGACGGCGGCAATGGAGGGCTTGGACATGGTTTCGATCAGACGCATGGTTTCGTGACCCAGTTCCATGAAGGAGAGGATTTCGGCCGGTTTCATGTGTTGCATCTGGGCGATGTCCGCCCCGGCGACGAAGGCCTTTTCCCCTGCCCCGGTCAGGATCAGGGCTTTGACGGCATTGTCTTTTTTGCAGGCTAAAGCCGCATCGTAAAGTTCCTCCATGGTTTCGCCGTTCATGGCGTTCATGGCTTTGGGACGGTTGAAGGCGATGGTGGCGATCCCGTCTTCGACGGAAAATAAGAGATTCTTGTATTCCATAGATCCACTCCTTGAAAGTTTGGTTTGGGGAGAAAGAGGTTCAACGCCCCGAGATGACATCCCGGGGCGTCAATGACCCTCGTAACAGTGACTGCAAAGGATGCGATTTTGGGTCAAACCCGGAATCGCAATCAATGTTGATAAATTACACTTTTTCCAGGACAATCGCCATACCCTGACCGCCGCCGATACACAACGAGGCAAGACCGAGGTTCGCATTGCTCTTCTGCATCTGCATGGCCAGACTGTAGGTGATCCGGGCACCGGTGCAGCCGATGGGATGACCGATGGAAATTCCACTGCCGTTTAAGTTGCACTTGTCCATATCGACACCGAGTTCGCGGACGCACGCAATGGCCTGACAGGCGAAGGCTTCGTTCAGTTCGATGATGTCCATATCCTTCATGGTCAGACCGAGCTGTTTGAAGAGCTTGCGGGTGGCCGGGATGGGACCGAGGCCCATGTATGCGGGATCGACGCCGCCGGCGGAAAAACCCTTGATTTTCGCCAGAGGCTTCAGCCCCAATTCTTTGGCCTTTTCAGCGCTCATCACGACAACCGCGGCGGCAGCGTCATTGATGCCGGAGGCATTGCCGGCCGTGACCGTACCCGTCTTGATGAAGGCGGGAGCCAGTTTTGCCATCTTTTCAAGGCTCGTATCCATGGGTCTTTCATCCACGTCAAAAATCGTGTCGCCCTTCTTGGACGGGATCACAACCGGAACGATTTCGTCCTTGACGGCTCCTGACGCGATAGCGGCACGGGCACGCTGATGGCTGAGCAGCGCCATTTCATCCTGCTCCTGGCGGGAAATGCCGTACTTGTTGGCGATGTTTTCCGCCGTCATACCCATATGGTAGCCGTTGAAAATCTCAAAGAGTCCGTCCATGACCATCAGGTCGACAATCTGGCCATAGGGCATGTTCATCCGGTATCCCCAGCGGGCGTCGGGGACGAGGTAAGGGGCGTTGCTCATATTTTCCATACCGCCGGCGACGACGATGTCCGCTGTTCCCGCCATGATCGACTGAGCCGCAAGGGTGATGGCCTTCAAACCGGAAGCACAGATCTTGTTGACCGTGAAGGCGTTTGTCTCTTCGGGAAGACCCGCATAGATAGAGGCCTGTCGGGCCGTGTTCTGACCCTGGCCGCCCTGCAGGACGTTACCCATGATGCACTCGTCGAAATAAACCGGATTCAGTGACGCATCAAAATCATAGTATTTCTTGTTGATGTCCGTCATGTCTGTGCCGGCGAAGACGTCCGGGCGGCATGAGTTAATGAAATCATTGGCAGAGGGCCGCAGACCGGCTCTCTTGATGGCCTCTTTGATAACCAGGGCGCCCAGATCGACGGTGCGCACCCCTTTCAGCGACGCGCCGAATGTACCGACGGCTGTTCTTGCTCCACTTACGATGACTACTTCTTTCATGAACCTTCTCCTTTCAAAATATCTGTTTATTCAGTCACTTCGTTTGATGACGTTTTCTGTCTCGATCGGACTTGTTACTCGATCGCGGCAATCAGTCCGTCAGTTCCTCAACAAATTCCAACTCCCGGGGCAGCTTGTAGGAGGCCAGATAGGTGCGACAGTGCTTCATGATAAGTTTACCGTCGGTTTCGTCTCCCGGCTGTTTGACGACGAGAGCCTTGACCACTTCCCCCCGCATCAGGTCCTGCTTACCCACCACCCGCGCCTTCATGACGGCGGGGTGCATTTCCAGGACTATCTCCACCTCCCGCGGATAAACGTTGAAGCCGCTGGTGATGATCATGCGTTTTTTGCGCCCGGTCAGGAAGATGAAGCCGTCTTCATCCATTCTCGCAAGATCTCCCGTATGCAGCCATCCGTTTTTAATCACCTGGGCTGTCGCCTCATCGTCTTTATAATAGCCCTTCATGACGTTGTCGCCTTTGACGATAAGCTCACCTTCGATGTTACGGGGCAATTCCTTTCCGGCTTCATCGACGATTTTGATCTCTGCTCCGGGGATGGGGATGCCGATCGAACCGGGCTTGTGAATCCCTTCCCGCCGGTGACAGGCACAGACGGGAGACGCCTCCGTCAGGCCGTAACCCTCGCGCAGGATCACCGGGACTTTCTGTTCGAAGGCGGATATGTATTCAGGCGGCATGGCGGCGCCGCCGGTGATGCAGAAACTCAAAGAACTGATATCGTAGTTGGCGATATCAGGGCTCAGAGCCAGCCCCAGAAAGAGACGGGGCACAGCGGCGATGTAGGTCACCTTGTCCCTGGCGATGCTCTTCAGAATGGACTCTACGCTGTAATGGTCCATCAGGACAATTCCGGCGCCGATACGCAGGGCCGCAAGCATGTTAACAGCCGCACCAAAAGAATGGAACAGAGGGATGACGGCCAGGCTCCGGTCTTTTTCCGTGGAATGATAAAGATCCCGTACCAGAATGGACTGGCTCAGAAGATTCTTGTGCGTCAGGACGGCGCCGAGGGGTTTTCCGGTCAAGCCGGCCGTATAGATCATTACCGCCGGGTCGTCCGGTCCCAGTTCTGATCGGTTAAGAGACGGGCTCCCCTTTTCGACGATGCTCCAGAAAAGGCAGGCTTTCTCCGGTCCCCTGGTGGTAATGAACTCCGGGTTCAGAGGTAACCGGTCTCGGATGGCTTCAAACTTACCGGCGATGATTTCTTCCGTGATGAAACACTTCGCATCGCAGTCGTCCAGCAAATGTAAAAGTTCGTGGGAGGTTGACATAATGTTCAGGGTGACGGCCACAGCCCCGATTTTCACAGCGGCGAAATAGGCAATGACGAATTCAGGGCAATTGGGAAGCATCAGGGCGACCTTGTCCCCTTTGGCGATGCCGGCGGCGAGAAAATGGTTGGCCATGGCGTTCACGGCCTGATCCAGTTCCACGTAGGTGTACTCCTTGCCTTCGTAGATCATTGCAATATTGGAACCGAAACGTTCCCTGCTCACCTCGAGCATGCTTCCCAAATCCATGGTGCCGAACCGCCTTTTTAGTTTGGGGTCCTCTTAGCACAAGACAGGAATATTTATCAATAAATAAATGGTATTCCTCGTGCGGTGTGACCGGCGAGGTTCGGCTTTTTTCTTGCCTGGTTAGATGTTTTTCGTTATAAGGGCCGGGCAGGAGAGAAGAGGCAGAATTCAGAATTCAGAATCCAGGAGTCAGGAGTCAGAATTCAGAAGTCAGGAGGAAAAGGATGACGAATATCATCGACGGCAACAGAATTGCTCAGGAAATTCGTAACGAGATCAAGGCAAAGACCGAACGGCTGAAGCTGGATACGGGTATTGTGCCGGGCCTGGCGGTTATGCTGGTAGGAGACGATCCGGCGTCAAAAATATATGTAAAACGGAAGGAGAACGCCTGCAATGAAGTGGGCTTTTACTCCCGGGAGTATAAACTTCCCGCAGATACGGACGAAAAGACCGTTTTAGCCACCATTGATGCACTCAACCAAGATGCCGCCATCCACGGCATCTTGGTCCAGTTGCCTCTGCCCGGCCACATCAATCCCGCCCACATCATTGAGGCGATTGATCCGGCGAAGGATGTGGATGGTTTTCACCCCGTTAATATCGGACGGCTGCTGACCGGTCAGACGTGCCATATGGCCTGCACACCCAAGGGGATCATGGAACTCCTGGACCGTTCGGAGATTAAAATTGAAGGTAAGGAAGCGGTCATTGTCGGACGGAGCAACATCGTCGGTAAACCCCTCTTTCTGATGCTTCTGGCCCGAAACGCCACCGTGACCGTCTGTCACACGAAAACAAAAGACCTTGCGGAGGTCACCCGCCGGGCGGATATCCTCATCGCTGCCGCGGGAAAGGCGGAGATGATACGGGGGGATATGGTGCGGGAAGGGGCGGCAGTCATTGATGTGGGAATCAACCGTCTGGGCGACGGCCGTCTGGTCGGGGATGTGGCGTTTGCGGAAGTATCTCCGCGCAGTTCACACATCACACCTGTTCCGGGCGGCGTCGGACCCATGACGATTGCCATGCTGCTCGGCAACACGCTGAATGCGGCCATGGTCGGCGCGCAGACCGGCTGAGGAGAGAGGAACGGATTCAGTATCGTTCGACGGGTTTATTTTAATGAAAGGGAAGCCGGATTTTCATAAGGAGAATATATGTGTGCTGATGAAGTGAGAAAAGAAGCCGTTTCGAATGTCAGTAATTCTGAAGTCGAGGATCTGGAAGCCAAGCTTGCCCGGTTCTGCGGGGTAAAACATGCCGTCGCCTGTGCCTCCGGCAATGACGCCCTGCTTATGGCTCTGGCAAGCTATGATGTGGGACCGGGAGACGCCATATTCACCACGCCTTTCAATGATGGGGCGGCCGTGTCCGTCATTCGCCTTTTGGGCGCGACCCCGATATTTGTCGATATCGATCAGTCCACCTTTAATCTCGATCCGGAACAGTTGGCGCAGGCCATTGAGGCTCTGGTCAAAGGGGATACCTCGATTTATCCGCTGCCGGCCGGTGCTGCGGCCAGCAGGCTGAATCCCAAGGGAATCATTTCCGCCGATCTTTTCGGCCTTCCGGCCGACTACGACGCAATCCGTGCCCTTGCCGACCGATACGGCCTCTTCGTCATCGAGGATGGTTCCCAGGCCTTTGGCGCGGAATATAAGGGCCGTTGTGTCGGTTCTCTGGCTGATGTCGGGTTGATGTCTTTCGCATCCGAGATGTCCCTGGGGTCGGAAAAAGGCGGCGGCATGTGTTTGACGGATCAGGATCATCTCGCAGAACGGATGCGTTCCTTCAGACCGGCAGGAAAGGAAAACGCGACCGATCATCGTGCCGGTCACATGAGTTCGGAACAGGCGCTGTCTCTATTGACGAATTTCGAAAACTTGCCCAATGAAATCAGTCTGCGCCGGGAGATGGCGAAGCTTTACATGAAATACCTGGAGGAGAATCCCCTGCTGGTCGTGCCGTATGTGCCGAAAGGGGTGCTTCCGGCCTGGTCACGCTATGTCCTCCTGACCGAATCGGATGAAGAACGGTCCGCGATGCTCAAGAAACTGAAGAATGCAGGCTTTCTTGCCGAGATTTATTGTGCCCGGCCGCTCTATCTGCATGATGATTTAACCGATCTGCAGTACTGTGAAGGGGATTTTCCGGTCAGTGACGATTACACCTTACGAATTTTCAGTGTTCCCCTGCACGCCAAACTCACTTCCAAGGAGCAGGAGGACATTGCCGATCTTCTGAATGATTGGGAGTAGCTTGCGAGGTGTGCGGCGGTGTTTTCTCCAGCGGAACAAAGCGGCAAAATACTGAAACGAAAAGAGCCATCACGGGATAATAAACCGTGATGGCTCAAGAACGACGGATCATCAAACAATCACTTTTTTAAGACAGCTTTTTCGCTTCCCCAATGAGCATGACGGGAATGCCGTCCCGGATCTCATAAAGCAGCCGGCAGGCGTCACAGACCAGGCCATCACCCTTTTCGGTCAGATAAACCTTTCCTTTGCATTTTGGACAAACCAACAAAGCGAGCAATTCTTGGCTGATGGCCACCTTTTATTCCCTCTGTTTCAGTTAAAGAAGACCGAATAACCGATCACACCGAAATGTGATTCAATGCCGCCGTTCGGTTTCTGAATTCCGGCGTTGGATAAATGCCGGAACCGATATCCCACATTGATTGCGGAATGATCGTTCAGGTTGTAATAGAGCCCGGCGCCCACCGTATCCGAAAAGGTGAAACCGTTGGCCTGATCATCCGTGACGACTGAAATGTAATGAGGACCGACACTGCCCAGGATATAAGCCGACATTTTTTCCGTAAACGGGTATTGGTACTGAAATCCCAGTCCCACACCGAATTCAAAATCCGATTCCGGTTCGACGACGGGGTTGATTTGCGGTTCGATGTAAAAGGTGAGCTTTCCCTTATGGGTTTTCAGTGACGGGAAGACCCGGTCCATGTTGATTCCCAGGTGCCAGATCAGTAACACCGTTTGATAGTGGCCTTCCTCGATGTCTCCCGTTCCGAAACCTGTGAGGAATCCCGATTCGGAAAACAGTCGCGTGGCAACAGGCGCTGCGGAGGATTGATCATCGGCCGCTGTGGCCATACCGGTGGAGAAAATAATCAGGAAGGAAATGCCGAGAACAAACAAGATGCGCCGCTGAATTCTCATGATCTATGCCTTTCGCAAAAGTATTTTGTGTGTCCGGATAATCCACTGCAATGGGGTATTATATGCTAAGATGTCGGCTACTTGAGCTACTGCAGCTAACACGGCCACCCAGGATTGTCAATGGGAAACTTATATTTTGGGCCTGTTGACCCCTTGTTTAATGCATCTGCAGCCCTGATAGGTCCCGCGTCGGGCCATTTCATGATCGATGCCGTTGAGGACATCCATTTTGTTGACGGCCCAGGCCGGGCCGAGGAAGATGTCCCGGTAGCCGTCGGCGGTGAGCCGCTGGATGACAATTTCCGGTGGAAGCGTTTCCAGAATATCACAAACCGTTTCAATGTATTCTTCCTTGGACAGCATGCTCAGACGCCCCTGTTCGTATTCCCGTCCCATCGGCGTTCCCTTCAGGGCGAGGAGGGAGTGGATTTTTATGCCCTGGATCGGTAACTGTGCCAAAGCATTCGCTGTTTCCAGAATGTTCTCTTTGTTTTCACCGGGAAGCCCCACGATAATGTGGATGCAGGTGTGAATGCCCCGTCCGGCGCTTCGATGAACGGCATCGATAAATTGTTCCGCCGTATGGCCCCGGTTTAAGGACTGTAGCGTCCGGTCATGAATGGACTGGAGGCCGAATTCAAGCCAGACGTGCTGTTTTTTCGCATAAGTCTCAAGAAGATCAAGCACGGCATTGGGTACACAGTCGGGACGGGTTCCAATGGAAAGACCGATCACGTCGTCATGTGACAGGGCTTCGTCGTAGACAGCCTTCAGATCTTCCAACGGTGCATAGGTATTGGTGAAAGTCTGAAAATAGGCGATAAATTTCCGTGCGCCTCTTTTTTGCAGATAGTGGGCTTTACCGCTTTCGATTTGCCGGGACACCGAAGGGAGCGGGCCCGCCTGCCGGAGTTTTGAGCCCCGACCGTCACAGTAAACGCAACCGCCGTAGGCCACGTTTCCATCCCGGTTCGGGCAGGTGAAGCCGGCGTCGATCTGGAGTTTATATACGGTACACCCGAAGGTGTTAAGAAAATAGCTCTTGAGATCGTAATAACGTTTCGTGTTGTGCCAGAAAGCCGGTTTGTCCAAGGTGCCTCTTTTTCGGTTGTCTTTTTCGCGTGATCCTATAAGATATGCGCCATTCCTGCAAGTAATACGGCAAAGGTTATGAACGGTTCAAAAAAATATGACATCATCGTTGTCGGCGCCGGTCATGCTGGCTGTGAAGCGGCCCTGGCCGCGGCGCGCATGGGCTGCGAGGTGCTCCTTTTCAATATATCCCTTGATGCAATAGCACTCATGCCCTGCAATCCGGCCATCGGCGGTCTGGCGAAGGGCCAGCTTGTCAAGGAAGTCGATGCCCTGGGAGGGGAGATGGGGAAGATCGCTGATCAGACGGCCAACCATTTCCGCCGCCTCAATGCGTCGAAGGGACCTGCCGTCCAGTCCACCCGCGTGCAGTGCGACAAGCAGCGTTACCGCCTGGCCATGAAGG
>CAZTYA010000006.1:0-17071 GCA_964617255.1 uncultured Syntrophales bacterium | reverse complement strand
TGTTTGTTCGCTAATCATTAGTGCAATATGTGAATTTACTTAGCACAATAAAAAGGATTCTTCAACGCATTATTGGCAGTTCTTTCAACATGCTCTTTATATGGTGTGTTTTTCTTGAAGGCCCCTATCGGGGGCGGAAATAGCTTTGTTGCGGAGAATCGATATGTTGGGTGGCTTGGTGATGAGTCTTTCGAATCGACGGGCCGGCCGGTTTTCAGGGAAGGCCTTGTTATTGGTATACGGTAACAGCAACCGGAAAACACAAAGGCAAAGTGGAAAAATACAGCCTTGTCTTTATGTTTTCTGTCGCTTGTGGCGCGGGGCGCTTAACGCTTTATCAGGGCTTCGGCAAAGGGATTGTTGAACCCACGGGATTCTTCCTTTCCTTTCTTGACTTCCCCCCGTCTGGGGTCTTTGACCGGTTGGGTTGGTCTTCCCGGCGCAGCAGGCGTCGACCTGGCCGGTTTTTCCCCCGGCGCCTTTTTCATGGACAGGGAAATGCGATTCCGCTGTAAATCGACGGTCAGCACGGTGACCTCCACTTTCTGGCTGACCTTCACCACATCCGCCGGGGATTTGACGAACCCATCGGCCATTTCGCTGATGTGAACAAGGCCGTCCTGATGGACTCCGATATCGACAAACGCACCAAAGGCTGTGATATTTGTGACGATTCCCGGCAGTTTCATCCCCGGAACCAGATCGGCGATCTTTTCGATTCCCTCAGCAAAAACAACATTTTCAAATTGCTGCCGCGGGTCACGTCCCGGTTTGGCCAATTCCGCCACAATGTCTTTCAGCGTCGGCAGCCCGACAAGGTCCGTAGCATAGGCTTGCAGGTCGATATTTTTTCGCCGGTTTTCATCCTGCATGAGGTCGTAAATGGAACAACCCTGGTCTCGGGCCATTTTCTCGACGACGCTGTAACTTTCCGGGTGGACGGCACTGGCGTCGAGGGGATGCAGACCGTCCCGGATGCGGAGAAATCCCGCGGACTGTTCGAAGGCCTTGGCGCCCAGACGAGGAACCTTCTTTAATTCTTCCCTGGACCGCAATGGTCCGTTTTCATTGCGATATTTGATGACATTTTCCGCCAGAGCCGGTCCCAGACCGGAGACGTAGGACAGTAGCTGTGCACTGGCCGTATTTACCTCGACACCGACTGCGTTTACGCAACTGACGACGCAATCGTCGAGGCTCTTTTTCAGTTCAGACTGGTCAACATCGTGCTGATACTGGCCGACCCCGATGGCCTTGGGATCAATTTTGACCAATTCCGCCAGCGGGTCCATCAGGCGCCGACCGATGGAGATGGAGCCTCGGACGGTGATATCCTGATCGGGAAATTCGTCCCGGGCGACCTTGGACGCTGAGTAGACGGAGGCCCCGCTTTCGTTGACCATGATAATCTGGATTTCCGGCGGCAGACCAAGCGTGCGGAGAAAGTTTTCCGTTTCCCGGCCGGCGGTGCCGTTGCCAATGGCGACGGCCTCGATGTGGAACCGGCGGCAGCATTCCCGAACGGTTTCTCCGGCTTCCCGGGTGCCTTTTTCGGACACGAGGGGATAGATCGTCTCATGGTGCAGCAGTTTTCCCTGCCTGTCCAGGCACGTAATTTTGCAACCTGTACGAAAACCGGGGTCGATGGCGAGAACGGCCTTCTGCCCCAAGGGCGAAGTCAGCAGGAGTTGCCGCAGGTTTTCAACGAAAACCCGGATGGCGGTCTCGTCGGCCTTTTTCTTCGCGGCCAGCCGGACTTCCGTTTCCATGGAGGCCGACAAGAGTCGCTTATAGCCGTCCTGAACAGCCAGCCGGACCTGCTCGGAAGTATCGCCGTTTCCCTTAACAAAATATTCTTCCAGGATACGGAGGGCCTCTTCCTCGGCAGGAGCAATTCGCATCAGCAGCATATCTTCCTTCTCTCCCCGCCGCATGGCGAGCACTCGGTGGGACGGCGCGCTGCGCACGGGTTCCTCCCAGTCGTGATAATCCTTATACTTTATGCCTTCCGTTTCTTTCCCCGGGATGACTCGGGACCGGATGGTCCCTTTTTCGTTGAACAGAGCCCGAATTTTCCCCCGCGCTTCCTGATCTTCATTGACCCACTCGGCGATGATGTCCCGGGCTCCGGCCAGGGCCTCTTCGACCGATGCGACCCCCTTCTCCGGGTCGATAAAATTTTCCGCCTCGGTCATCAGGTCCAGCGCCTCCTGTGCGAAGATTTTAACCGCCAGGAGTTCGAGCCCCTTTTCTTTTGCGATAGTCGCCCGGGTCCTTCGTTTGGGTCGGAAGGGGAGGTAGATGTCCTCTAAAACCGAAAGGCTTTCGGTGATGTCGATCCGCTGCCGTAATTCATCCGTCAGGAGGTTCCGCTCGCTGAGCGATTTCAGAATCGCCGCCCGGCGGTTGTCCAGTTCTTCCAGTTCCTGAAGTCGGTCACGGATTGATGTAATGATTACTTCGTCCAAGGCGCCTGTGGCTTCCTTCCGATAGCGGGCAATGAAGGGCACCGTCGCGCCCTCATCCAGCAGGTGGGCCGTTGCGGTCACCTGGTCGGGTGTGATACTCAATTCCCGACCGATCTGTTCGTGTCTTGACGGGATCATTATGTTCCTTTCATGGGTCGCAGTTAAGAGAAAGCGCTACTTAGCACAGAGCAGGTCTGATGTGCAATGGACAGAGTGAAGCATTAAAGAAGTCATGTTAAAACCGGGCTTGCTTTTTCCCTTCTATCGTGATTAAAGGTCATCTGGTTTTTTATGCGGTTTAGAATTTCAGCAGGATGTAACAGGTAAGTTTAAAAAATCACCATGCAATTCAATTTTACGCGGAAGTACATCAAGCCCGTACAAAAATTGATTATCTGGCTTGAAGGTCTTAATCCGAAGCCAAGGCCGGTAAACCCGATACCGAGCCATTCCGTGATCCCGCCGCCGTCGCAAGGTTTGAATCTAACGGTCATGAGTTTCAATATCCGGCGTGGTACGCGTGAAGATGGCCAGAATCACTGGATTTTCCGACGTCCTTTGGTACGGGAGATCCTGGAACGCTATCGTCCCGAAGTGTTGGGGCTTCAGGAAGCACTCGATTTTCAAATTTCCGCCATTCGCACCATGCTGCCCGGTTACGAGAAGGTCGGCATCGGAAACCTGGGGGGCAGCAAGGGATTGCATACAGCCATCTTTTACGATGCGCAACGGTTTGCCGTATCCGAGGCGGGAACCCTCTGGTTTTCGAAGACGCCTCATATCCCACGATCAAGGAGCTGGGGTAACATCATTCCGCGAACCTGCACCTGGGTCAGGTTGATTGATCGCAGTACCCACCAGGCATTTTATTGCTTCAATGTCCACTTGGATCACCTTTCCCGACGTTCCCGGAAAAGAAGTGTGATGTTGTTGTCCCGGCTGATTCAAAACCGGCGTTATCCCGATCCTTTTGTTTTAACAGGGGATTTTAATGCCGGCGAAAAAAATATCTCGATTGATTTTCTGAAGGGCAAGCGACACTTGAAAGGCCAAAACGGCGGATATGTTGTGAATCCCGAACCGCTCATCGACACCTTTCGGCATTGTTTCCCCGATCATCCCCGAGCGGCGACCTATCACGGATTCCGGCGTTATTTCTTCCGGTTCAGGTTCGATTATATTTTCGTTCCCCCGTCCGTTCAGGTCAGGGAGACCCGTATTATCAAGCTGCAGAGAGAAAACTGTTTTCCCTCCGATCATTTCCCCCTGTTGAGCCGTCTTGTCTTGTCGGCGAGATAGCCTTTTTCTCCGAATCGACTTTTCTGAAAAACCGTCATCATGTTGAAGGTATATCTTTAAATATCTGTATCCTCTTCGGAATACGTTTGCTGGCCATAAATCTGAATGTTACCGCCGCCGGTTTTTTGGGCCTCGCGAATCATTTCCTGAGCAACGGATATCATCTGTTCCGGTGCGCACGGACCGATGCGGTTGTAATGAACCGCGGCGATGCTGGCGGTCATTCTCTTTTGTGCAAACTTTTCCACCCCGGGGAAATGATAACTTTCGATAAAGGAGAGGAGGCGTT
The DNA here is from genome assembly GCA_964617255.1 of uncultured Syntrophales bacterium. Lineage (GTDB taxonomy): Bacteria > Desulfobacterota > Syntrophia > Syntrophales > JAAYKM01 > JAAYKM01. The sequence continues at coordinate 13,015 of CAZTYA010000006.1, read as the reverse complement.
GCGCAACGATGTGCGTGCCCTCCTCGGTCGTGCTGGAGAGCAGCATGGCGAATTCACCGACACCGTAACGGACAAGAATATCGGAGCCCCGGGTGGTCTGGCGCAGAAAATCGGCAACTTTCCGGATACAGATGTTTGCGTTGTGCACGCCGTTGGCCTGCGTGTATTCGATGAAATCGTCAATGTCGACCATCATAATCGAGAACATGGTGTAATATCGGTCGGCACGGTAAATTTCCTGGGCCAGGCGAATCTGGAAGTAGGACCGGTCGAAAAGACCGCTTACCTTGTCCAGAAGCCCCATCCGGACCGGATAGGTGGCTTCGAGATCCCGGATATGTGCGAGGAGATCTTCTTTGGAGAAGCAGCTTTTCTGCATGATGCTTTCGGTGTTGCCGACGAGCCGCAACCGCTCCTCGACGGTGATGTCTTTTGCCGTCAGGACAATGATCGGGATGTCCGCCGTCGCTGTATTGCTTTTCAAGGCCTGGGACAATTCGAAGCCGTCCATGTCCGGTATCAGGAGATCAAGGATAATCAGGTCGGGCCGATAGTGAAGCGCTTTCGTGACGCCGTCTTTCCCGGTTGCCGCACTGATGACATCATATCCCTCCGTTTCCAGGATTTCTTTGAGCAATTCCCGGACGCCTTCATTATCGTCGATACAGAGAATATTAACAGGGCGCCGTCCCTTACTTTTTACGAGATTGAGTTCCTGGAGTTTTCCCAGGAGCGTTTCTTTCTTCACCGGTTTAATCAGATAATCTGCAGCGCCCAGGGCGAACCCCAAGTCTCGATTATCGATGATGGACAAAATAATAACGGGGATGTCCTGGGTGGTGTCGTCGGATTGCAACTCTTGCAGAATCTGCCAGCCGTTTTTGCCCGGGAGCATGATGTCCAGAATCACGGCAAACGGCTCCGCTTCCCGCACCTGTTTTACGGCGTCTGCACCGTTAAAAACATGGGCAACGCGATAGCCCCCCTCGGTCAGGTAATGGCTCATCAGTTCGGCGGTGGCCGCGTCGTCTTCGACCAGAAGCACCAGGGCGCCCCGTCTCTCCGTTTCCGGGCGCAGATCTTCTTCCTCTTCCTCCCCCAGGTCTTCGGAGAGTTCATCGGACGACACCACCGTTTGCGGCAATGTTTCCATGGTCTGGGGAATGACCACCGTAAAGACGCTGCCTTGACCTTCCTGACTTGCGACGGCAACCCGTCCGCCGTGGTGTTCCACGAGTTTTTTGGTCAGCGCCAGGCCCAGACCTGTTCCTTCGCGATTGCCGCCCACCTGCTCAAACTCGCTGAATATGCGATCCTGATCTTCCTGTCGGATACCGATACCTGTGTCTCGAACACGCAAGACCAGATATGTTTCGGCGATTTCCATACCGGAGGATGTGAAGGCGCTGAAATCCGGAGAGGATAGGTCCGTGCGGATTTCCGCTTCCATGGTGATCTGTCCCTCCGGAGCGGTGAATTTCATCGCGTTGGACAGAAGGTTGTAAAGAATCTGGGTGAATTTCATCCGGTCCACGCGGACGAAGTGAATGGCGTCGTCCAGACGGACTTCGAGGTGCTGGGCTTTCTTGTCCACCAGGGGACGAATAACCGCGTCCACCTCGGAGACAATTTTACGCAGGGGAATGCTCTCGTATTGGAGGTTAAATTTACCGGATTCGATTTTGGCCAGATCCAGGAGATTGTTGATCAGTTGGAGCAGATGGTTGCCCGAGTTATGGATATTGACGGCATAATGTTTCTGCTTGTCTGTCAAAGGATTATTGTTGTCGTCCCGGAGGAGCTCGGAAAATCCGAGAATGGAGTTCAATGGGGTGCGGAGTTCATGGCTCATGGTGGCGATAAATTCGCTCTTCACCTTGTTTAACCGTGTCAGTTCCTGATTGATTTCGCGAAGTTCCCTTATCTGATCCATAACCCGACGGTCCGGTTCTGCATGGCGTTTCCCAGGTTCCTCCTGCATCATTTGCAGGAAAAACCGGACACCCTGTGATGTGATGATTTCCGCTTCAGGTGGCTTGTGTTCCTTGACCCGGGAAGCAACCACGTCGCTGCCGGTCAAATCGATAACCAAATCCGGTTTGGTTTGCATGGCTGCAGCGATATCCGTGAACAGGGGTACGTTTTCCCGGCAGGCCGGCTCGTTCTGAGATGATTCGGTGTTTCCGGTGACAATACCTGTCAGTACGACGTCGGATTCATCGGTGACTGCATCGCACAACGCGTCTGCCATTTCGCCGGCGCCGATGATCACCGCCTTGATTTTTCCGTCTTCAGTCAAGGTTCCTTCCTTTCTTCTGCAATAAACAATGAAGATTAAGCTTACGTTTTGTATCGGTTGTTGCCGATAAATTCTTTAATGGGATATGAACGGCGATTATTATGCCATATTTGTAAGTTAAGAGAAAATAAATAAAAAGCATATCATTGAGTGATATTGCCTTAATTTAGGTGAACAAAAAAATTGTATTCACCTGTGATATGTGGTGCTGAAAAGCGCTCTCCGAAGCACCCGTGATCGAGCCCGGGGACGATGCATCCTTTGATTGGAAGTGCAAAAACCCTCCGTTTATGGGAGAAACAGATGCTGGCGGTAGAAGGACAACTCGGCAATGGAGGCCTGGATGTCGTAATAGGCGTCATGCCGGGTTTCGGATTTGAAGAAATAGGCCTCTGGGAAATAACACCTGATGTTTTGGGGATCTTCCTTGTTAAATTCGCGATCCGGGTTGCGATTCTGCCATTCGATCTTCAATGTGGTGACATCCAGATGGCGATAATGCAGCCGATTGGTAAAACGGGGCAGAAATTTCTGCGCCAGACGCCAGTCGGCGTGAACACTGTTCCCGGCCAGGATAGGCCGATGGTTTTCCCGCTCGGCCGGCTGTCCCGCGACACTGTCGATATAATCGGCCAAAAGACGATCCGTTTCTTCCAGCTCGACGGACAAGGAAGACCGGCAGGCGGCAACCAAATCCGGAAGATTTTCCTCCACCCATGAACTGACGGCTGCTTCCGGCGGCAGATGAACTGTTAATTGAATGTCCTTTTCAGCGGGGAGGACACGCTTGAGAGACCGATCGGTTATCAGAGCCGCGACTTGGAGCAGATGCGCGTCTTCCAATTCCAGTCCGGAGTATTCCGTATCAAACCAGACCAGATATTGATCCCCGCGCCGTTGCTCCCATAGTGTTTGAGCCATGTCCTGTGCTCCCCCGCTTTCAAAAGTAATCAAAACAAGCGGTTATGCTTATCATACTGGCATAACAAAGGCAAAAATCGGGCAAGAAGATCCATTAGATACCGGTCTCACGGACTGCTACGGTCGCTGATCCGTCAATTTTGATCGAAGGTTGGGTGATTTGATTGACTTTTGGGATCATAACGAGGATGAATGGATCTGCGTGCCGATGATATCGCCGATTTTTTTCGCTAATTCTTTAATTTTAAAAGGCTTCTGGATGAATCCGTTGCATCCTCTGGCCAGGATTTCTCTCGCTTCCCCTTCAATGCTGTAACCGGAAATCAGAAGAACCTTAACCTGAGGATTGATCGCCTTGATCCGGTCGTATATTTTACCGCCGTTCATGCCGGGCATGATCATATCCAGCAAAACGAGTTTAATCCCGTCTTTGTGGGTTTCGTAGCAGGAAAGCGCCTCTTCCGCCGTGCGGCTCGTCAGGACCTGGTAACCCAGATTTTCCAGCATGGATTTACCGATTTCAAGAATCCCTTCTTCATCATCCACCAGCAGGATGGTTCCCTCACCCCGGAGAATGTTTTCCGAGGCACCGGCCGCCATTTCGGGAATCGCCGCTTCGGAGGCGGGGATGTAAATATAAAATGTGGTTCCTCCGGACACAGCGGATTCGACTTCGATAAAACCATGATGTCCCTTGATGATTCCATAAACCGACGCCAAACCCAGGCCGGTACCTCTCCCCATTTCCTTGGTGGTGAAGAAGGGTTCGAAGATTCGTTCCTTGGTCTTTTCGTCCATGCCGATCCCCGTGTCCCTTATCGACATCAGCACGTAGCGGCCGGGTTTGGGTTTGTAGAACCCGGATTTAATAATGCTGTGATCAACGGTCGTCGATTTGACGGTGATATTTCCCCCTCCCGGCATGGCATCCGCAGCATTGAGAAACAGATTCATCAGGACCTGTTCGATCTGACTGGAGTCGGCCTCGATCGGCGCCAAATCCGGCGCAAGGGCCAGATAAAAGCGAATTTCCTTTTTCATCCGACCGAATGTCTGGGCTGTATCCTCAATGGTGCGGTTGAGATCGATGGGTTTGACCTCATATTTTCCTTTTCTGGCATATCCCAGAAGTTGAGAGGTGAGTTTTGAGCCGTTTTCGATATGCCTTTCGATTTTTTTCAGCCGTTCGTGATGGGGGTGAGTCGCATCACAGTGCATCAGCAGCATGGAAATATTTCCCTGAATGGCCATCAGCAGATTATTAAAATCGTGGGCAATGCCGCCGGCGAGCGTGCCGATTGCCTCCATTTTCTGGGCCTGCCGCAACTGACTTTCCAGGGCTCTTTTTTCTTCCTCATCCCGCCGTCTCTGCGTAATATCCCGGATGATGCCGTATATCTCCGACGGCTGGTCCCCTGCGCCTTCAGCGGATCCATTGGTCATGGTCACGGCTTTCAGTTCCATCTCCGGGTGCGATCCCGCACAGGGGGAACCGTTGTGACCGCAGGACTCGCATTTAAGACGAAGTTCGAGAAGATCCTTGGTGACTTTTCCGGAGCGAATTTCCCGGAAGTATTTCGTCACCTTATCGACATCCTGATGATAAACAATGGAAGTAAAGTTTCTGCCCAGCAGGTCCTTACTGCTCACGCTTGTGCAGTTTTTTATTTTGTCCGTGATAAAAACGAATTTATTCTGACTGCCCAGGGTGAATATGATGTCCGGAGAATTGTGCACGAGGTATTGATAGCGGGCTTCCGTCGATTGGAGCTGATGATGGATCAGGTTCTTCTCCCGCGATAATCTCCGGTGGCCGAGGGCGTTTTCTACCTTTTTGATCAGTTCATCATACTCGAAGGGTTTGCACAGGTAATCGTACGCACCACCGCGCAAAGCCCGGATGGCCGAATCAATGGAAGCTTGGCCTGTCATGATGATGACGGTTACTTCGGGATGGTGATTCCTGATATGCGAGAGAGCCTCGAAACCATTCATGACGGGCATCATGACGTCCATTAAAACCAAATCGCATTCTTGTGTTCCTAAAAAGTTGAGGGCGTCGTGACCGTTTTGGAAGGTATCGATATCATAGCCTTTATCTCCCAGAAGGATTTTAAGGCTTTCCGTCATGCGTATCTCATCATCCGTTATGACGATTCTCGGTCGGTAAGACATGCTCCTATCCCTGTTTTGAACTGGTTATTTCAATTTAGAAAACGTTTTATCATGCATGTGTGAACGGTGTGTTTCAAAATGCATAAACTTTCCATAATCTGAAAAACTCTGTTCAGGCGGTGTGCACGGGGATCATGATGGTAAAGCTAGCCCCTTTGTTCGAGGCGCTGTTTACCGTTATGGTTCCTCCGAGTTCCTTAATCATGTTGTATACCACGGAGAGGCCGAGGCCCGAGTGTCCGTTCCCTTTGGTACTCGAATAGGGTTCAAACAGCCGTGCTTTCACCTCCGGCGGTATCCCCGGACCGTCATCACGAATCACAATTTTTATGTGACCACGGTCAAACGAATCGTTCCTTTTGGCTTTCATGTCGGCGGCAACCGGTTCATAAGACGTTTCGATAAAAATGTTGCCTCGCCCGGTCAGAGCTTCCACGGCATTTTTGATCAAATTGATAAAGATCTGTTTGAGTGCATCACGGTCCGAACGAATTTGTGGAACCGACGAAGCGAGGTCTGCGTGAAACTGGATATTGAATGTTGCCGGCAGGGATTGGCTGATGATTTGAATGATATTGTTCAGCAGGGCGTTGAGATCGAGGACTATTCTGTTCAGAGCCCTTGATTTGGAGAAATCGGACAATTCCTTTAAAATACGGCTGACGCGGTCGATTTCCTCTTCGATGACATGAATTTCATTCTGTGCCGGGTTTTCGTCGTCAAGATGCGATGACAGAATTTTAAGGTAATTTTTCATGATGCTGAGCGGATTGTTCGCTTCATGAATCACCTTGCGGGCCAGTTCCGTCGTCGCCGCCAGGCGTTCCGTGGCGATTTTTTTAGCCTGAAGCTGCTTCATGTGCTCAATGTAGAGTGCTACCGCCGCCTGACCGGCATAAAGCCGAAGCAGCTTTTCTTCTGCCGGGGGGATTTTTCTTTCCTGATCCGCCAAACCCAGAACAATCACGCCGACGGTTTCCCCCGCACGCAAAAGGGGCAGGCATAAAAATCCCTTACAGTCGAACAGGTGGAGGATCTGCTCATCCAGAATCGATAACACGGTTGGACTGTTGCCGTTGGGGGAAATGAGCGGCACATTTTTCTGGATGGACTGGGTGATCAGGCTCTCTCGGTTGTGTAAAGAGAGGATGAGTCCGGCAGGGGTGTCGGTCTGGCCCTGGTCGTTGATCATTTTTGCCTTGAGGAGTCCGTCTTCAGGGTCGACGAGGAAAAAAATGACATGGTGTAAATCAAACAGGATGTTGAGGCCATCTTGAAGGACTTTCAAAATCGCATTTTCATCCTGGCAGGAAACCAGATTCTGCAGGACTCCCACCAGAAGTGACAAATCCTTGACTTCGCTGACGAATTCCGGTGTTTGAACCGTAATTGATTCGGTACGGGGGAGAGCCTCCTCCTTCTCGCCGATGGCAAAGCCCAGAAAATCAGCCAATTCCTGCACTTCTTCTTCTGCCTGCATGACCATTTCAACCGTATCGGGAAAAGGGCATGAGAAAAGGCTCTTCAGCACGCAGAAGGCGGCATCGCTGGGGTCGGTGATGCGTGACATGTCGTTTGCCGCATAGACAATTCTCACCAGGGGAAAAGAATTTTTAATTCTGACGATAGGTTCATGGTGGTAACGGGAGGCGTCGATGATCATCGAATCAAAGTTCCAGCGGCTCAGAAGCCATGCCCCGATTTCCGTGTGTGGGGCGCCTATCTGGTTTTCCCGTTCGATCAAGGACTCGGTCATGTTTTCCGAATCGGTTAAGATCATTTTATATTCTTCGGGAAAATTACCGGCCAGGATCAGGCGTCCGATGTCATGAATCATGCCGGCCAGGAAAGCCTGCTCCGGCAGATTAAAGCTGGTTTTTTCAGCGATCATTCTGGATAAAACCGCTGAGGTCAACGAATGTCGCCAGAAGCGTTTCAGGTCGAACCCTTCTGCGACGGTGTCCGATTTACTGAAAACCTGTTGCACAGCCGAACTGATGGCCAAATTTTTTATGGCGCTCCGTCCCAGTCTGATCAGTGCTTGATCAATCTGGGATATTTTCACCGTGGATCGGAAATAAGAAGAGTTGGCCAGTTTGAGAATTCTGGCGGAGATGGAGGCGTCGGCGCAGATGATTTTTGCAATATCTTTGATGTTACCGTTTTCATCCTGGCAGGCATGGATCAGTTTTACAAGAATGTGAGGCAGGGTGGGAAGATTTTTTGAGGTCTCTATACGGGATATGTAATGCTGAAGGTTTACATTCATGTGTGAAATATTTCCGTAAAAGTACCCCCCGCAAGGTGCTATTTCATTTAAAAAAACATAAGGTCATAATTATGATAGGTTTTCTACGCCAAAAAAAATGTCCTGTCAACGAAAATGTCTATAAATGCGCCTTTTATCCGGGAGAGGATAAGGATGTCAAACAATATGAAGTGGTATCACGTGAATGTGTAAAGAGAACTGGTGAAAAGGCGACCCCGAATCGATCCGTCATGAAATCTATCTGTGGGATGGATTCGGGGCCGCAATAAGGAGGGTTAGTAATCGTAATCGCCCATGTCGGGGGGCATGCCGCCTCCCGGCATGGGGGGCGCCGCCGACTTCTTTTTCGGTTTCTCCGCGACCATGGCTTCGGTGGTGATAAGCACGGACGAAACGGATGCGGCGTTCTGCAGCGCCAGGCGGGCCACTTTGGTGGGATCGATAATCCCGGCCTTCATCAGATCGCCGTAAACGCCCTTGTCGGCGTCAAAGCCGAAGTTTCCCTTGCCCCCTTTCACTTTCTCGACGACGATAGAGCCTTCGTAGCCGGCATTGAGGGCAATTTGACGCAGGGGTTCTTCCAGGGACCGCCTGATGATGTTCAGCCCCTGTTTTTCATCCTCGTCGGCCAGCTTGACTTTTTCCAGGGCGGGCAGGCTGCGGAGCAGGGCCACCCCGCCACCGGGAACGATGCCTTCTTCAACAGCTGCCCGTGTCGCATGCAGGGCGTCTTCCACGCGGGCTTTCTTTTCTTTCATTTCCAGTTCCGTAGCCGCGCCGACCTTGATGACCGCCACGCCACCGACCAGCTTGGCCAAACGTTCCTGAAGTTTTTCCCGGTCGTAGTCGGAAGTCGTTTCTTCGATCAAGGCGCGAATCTGCTTCACCCGGCCTTCAATATCGGCCCGGGAACCGGCGCCGTCCACGATGGTCGTATTATCTTTGTCGATAGTAACCTGCTTGCAGCGGCCAAGATCGTCCAGACCTACGTTTTCCAGTTTCAGACCGAGATCCTCTGAAATAACCTTGCCGCCGGTCAGGACCGCGATATCTTCGAGCATGGCTTTGCGGCGGTCACCGAAGCCGGGCGCCTTCACGGCGGCGCACTTGAGGGTGCCGCGGATTTTGTTGACGACGAGCGTCGCCAGGGCTTCTCCTTCAAGGTCCTCCGCAATGATAAGCAAGGGTTTCCCCATCCTGGCGATCTGCTCCAGCAGAGGGACCATGTCCTTCATCATGCTGATTTTCTTTTCATTGAGGAGGATATAGGGATCTTCCAGATGAATTTCCATCTTTTCCGGGTCTGTCACAAAATAAGGGGAAACGTAGCCCCGGTCGAACTGCATCCCTTCGACGATGTCCAGGGTGGTTTCCATGCCCTTGGCCTCCTCGACGGTGATAACCCCTTCCTTACCGACCTTGGCCATGGCTTCGGAGATGATGTCGCCGATGGTGGTGTCGTTATTGGCGGATATGGTACCGACCTGGGCGATTTCCTTCTTGTCTTTGACGGTCTTGGAGATCTTCTTCAGTTCTTCGGAAACCACGCCGACGGCCTTATCGATGCCCCGCTTCAGGGACATGGGGTTCATCCCGGCGGCGACCAGTTTCGAACCTTCACGGTAAATAGCCTGGGCGAGGATTGTGGCAGTGGTCGTGCCGTCGCCGGCTGTATCGGAGGTCTTGGACGCCACTTCCTTCACCATCTGGGCGCCCATGTTTTCAAAGCGGTCTTCCAGTTCGATTTCCTTGGCGACGGTAACACCGTCCTTGGTGATAACGGGCCCGCCCCAGGATTTGTCCAGGACAACATTGCGCCCACGGGGACCGAGGGTAACCTTCACGGCGTTGGCCAATGTGTCGACGCCCTTCATGATCTTTTCCCGGGCGACCATATCGTATTTAATGTCTTTTGCGGCCATGTCTTCCCTCCTTTTATTACTCGATAATGGCTAAAATGTCGTCTTCGCGCATCATCAGATGTTCGACACCGTTGATCTTGATTTCCGTTCCCGCATAACGGCTGAATAAAATCCTGTTGCCCTTTTTAACCTCGATGGGAATCCGTTTGCCGTCCTTGTCGAATTTTCCGGGGCCGACAGCGACCACCTTGCCCTCCAGGGGCTTTTCCTTGGCCGTGTCCGGAATGATGATCCCGCCGGCGGTTTTCTGTTCCCCTTCCTCACGCAAAACCAGAATCCTGTCCTGTAGTGGTTTTACATTCATACAGCCTACCTCCTAAATTAGTTTTATGATCGTTGTTTTATGGGTCTGGAATAGACGAAATTAGGTCATTTCCGAGTCGGGCGATAAAATATGCACCATCAAAAAATTGTCAAGGTGAATTCCTGGAGAAAAAAGCTTGACAGGCAATAGAGGAAGGTTTAATTCCTATGAAAAAGATAGTAATAGTAGGCAATGTGGGGAACGCAATTATGAAACTTTCGACACGCGCCCGTTACGGTGTCCGTTTGATGCTGGCCCTGGCCGTCAATTACGGCAAGGGTCCGGTTTTTCTGAAAGATATCGCCAGAGGGGAGGAGATCTCGGAGAAATATCTCAGCCTGATCATCATTCCTCTCCGGACGGCAGGCTTGGTCAATTCAACCCGCGGTGCTTACGGAGGATACAATCTGGCCAGGGATCCTTCTCAGATCAATCTGAAGGAGGTTCTGGATGTCCTGGAAGGCGAACCCTGTCTGGTCGATTGCGTCCGGGATCCGTCTCTGTGTAACCGGGTATCGACTTGCGTCAGCCGTGATATCTGGTCGCTTCTGGGCGGAAAAATATCGGAGGTTCTGGGTTCCATCAATCTTCAGGATCTGGTGCGGATGAATGCGGAAAAGCATGGCAATGAAGCGGCATCGGGGATTTAATCGGGCAGCGTCGGCATAAAGACTATGAAACAAAAAGTGCTGGTGGCCATGAGCGGCGGGGTTGATTCTTCCGTCGCGGCTCTTCTGCTGCAGGAGGCGGGTTACGAGATTGCGGGCGTGACCATGTGCCTGGGGGTGCGGGGTTCGGAAGGGGAACATCCGCGGTGCTGCGGTCCCGATGCGGTTCAGGATGCGAAATGGGTCTGTGACAAACTGGGGATACGGCACTATGTGCTGGATTATGCGGACGAACTGGAGAAATGGGTGATCGGACCCTTTGTCGAGGAATATGCCCACGGACGCACGCCTAATCCCTGTATCGTCTGCAATCGTCACCTGAAATTCGGGTCGCTCATGGCGCGTGCCGTCGCCTTTGGATTCGATGCCCTGGCAACCGGTCATTACGCGGCCGTTGAAAAGCAAAAAGACGGGTATCATCTGATCCGACCCCGTGACAAAAGGAAAGATCAGACTTATTTTCTTTATCATATTGACGCGAAAGTCTTGCCAAGGGTTCTTTTTCCCCTCGGTCCCTACACCAAGGAAGAGGTAAGAATGCTGGCCGAGCGGGCAGGGCTCCCGGTGGCGGCCAAGGCGGAAAGTCAGGATGTGTGTTTCGTGACCCAGAGAAGCTATCAGGAGTTTCTGCGGGAGCGGCTGGGTGAGCAAAAAAACGGACGCATTGTCGATCAGGAAGGACGCGGTCTGGGGAGCCATAAGGGAATCGCTTACTATACTGTGGGGCAGCGGGGGGGCCTTGGCATCAGTCATCCGGTGCCGTTGTATGTACTGAAGATTGATATGGAAAAGAATGAAATTGTCGTCGGGGAGAAAAAAGCGCTTTTGGCAAAAGAACTCATCGCCGGTGATTTGAACCTGTTCCGGCGGGATTGGCCGGATGTGGTCCAGGCGAAGATCCGTTACCGCAAAAAAGAGAGCCCCTGTCGGGTTAGTTTTGAGCATGGTCGTTTGCGGGTGGTCTTTATGGAAGATCAGGAGGCCATTACGCCGGGTCAGTCGGTGGTTTTTTATGCGGGAGAAGAAGTCCTGGGGGGCGGTGTCATCGAGGAGGTTGTTCATGGAGCTTGTTGAAAAGATTGTACAATTGAAGCGGGAGCGCAACGCCGTTATCCTGGTTCACAATTATCAATCGCCGGAAGTGCAGGACATCGGGGATTTCGTGGGGGATTCCCTGGGGTTGAGTATGGAAGCGGCCAAGACCGACGCCGATGTCATTGTTTTCTGCGGCGTCTATTTCATGGCCGAGACTGCAAAAATTCTGTCACCGGGAAAAACCGTCCTCATTCCCGATCCCAAGGCGGGGTGTCCCATGGCGGACATGATCACCGCCGATGAACTGCGGGCGTTGAAGGTGCAACATCCCCGGGCAGCCGTTCTCTGTTACGTGAACACGACAGCGGAGGTGAAGGCCGAGTGTGACCTCTGCTGTACGTCGGCCAATGCGGTGCGCATGGTCCGGGAGGCGCTGGCCGATCGTGACGAAATAATCTTCGTTCCCGATAAGCATCTGGGCGATTTCGTGATTGAGAAGACAGGGAAGAACATGATCCTTTGGCAAGGTTTCTGCCCGACCCACGCTAAAATTCTGCCGGAAGATATTACCGAGCAGAAGCGCCTCCATCCGAACGCGGCGGTGGTTTCTCACCCCGAGTGTCCCCGGGCGGTGCGGCACCTGTCCGATCAGGTCCTGTCCACGGAAGGGATGTGCCGATTTGTGAAACAGAGCGATGTCCGGGAAGTGATTGTGGCGACGGAACTCGGCATTATTCACCGGCTTCAGAAGGAAAATCCGGGCAAGCTGTTCTATCCCGTTTCGAGCCACGCCGTTTGCCCGAACATGAAGCGGATCAATCTGGAAAAGGTGCTCTGGGCCCTGGAGGATATGTATCATGCTGTGGAGGTGCCCCTTGACGTGGCTGTCCGGGCACGGGCCAGCATCGATCGCATGTTGATGTACAGCGGGTAAATTGAGACGGAAAACCTGCTTTCCCAGATTACTATTGTTTATCCCTGGGAGCATAAACAACATGCGGTAGACAAAAAGGATAGGAATATGAGTGAGATACAAAAATCATTAAGAATAGAAACCCTGGCTCTTCACGGCGGTCAGGAACCGGATCCGACGACAGGGGCAAGGGCCGTACCGATTTACCAGACCACCTCTTATCAATTCCGGGATGCGGAACACGCGGCGAACCTGTTTGCCCTGAAGGAATTCGGGAATATCTATACGCGGCTCATGAACCCGACAACGGACGTTCTGGAGAAACGCATGGCTCTTCTGGACGGCGGGATCGGCGCCCTGGCGGTGGCAAGCGGCCAGTCGGCCATTACACTCGCCCTGTTGAATATTGCCCAGGCCGGGGACGAAATTGTGTCCGCGGACAACCTCTACGGCGGGACCTACAATCTTTTCCGCCACACCTTTGCCCGATTCGGCGTCACCGTCCGTTT
>CAZTYA010000005.1:0-18665 GCA_964617255.1 uncultured Syntrophales bacterium | reverse complement strand
ATGCGCGGCATGAGAAAGAAGTCCAGGACGGCGATCGTCAACAGAATCAGGACCAGATACGATGTAAAGATTTTAATGAACGTTTTCATCCTGGAAACTCCTTTCTTGAACTGCATGTAGGTTAAGAAATCGACTGTACAAAAAAACGCAGTCCGTCACTTCGCGATGCCTTTTCACGTTTTTTCCGCATCTTGTTTTGTTAACCATTCCTGAACACGCCGGTTGATTTGATCACGGACTTCCCTGAATTTTTGCAACTTCTCTTCTGCCGTACCTTCCTCCGCCGCCGGGTCGTCGAAAGACCAGTGCAGCCGATGGCTGATGTCCGGGAAAGTCGTCGGGCATTGCTGCTCTGCCGCGGCACAAACCGTGATCAGATAGCCGAAATGCAGCTTCCCCATATACTCCCGGACGTGTTTGGCATGCTGGCCGACAAGGGGAATGCCGATCTCCTCCATAACCTGGACGGTCATGGGGTGGATGCCCTTGGGGTCAAGCCCCGCGCTGTAGACGGCAAACCGGTCTCCGGCATAATGACGCAGCAGCGCTTCTGCCATCTGGCTCCTTGCTGAATTTCCCGTGCATAAAAATAAGACCTTGCTTTTTTTCATGATTATTTTTCCGATCATGCAATGCTTATCGTCGATTTTCCGTAGAGAAACCGTCGAAATACTTTACACTTTTCCGTGACCTTGTCAATTGCGGGCTAAAGGGTTTGCAAAATGCCGGTTTAAGCGGCGATTCGCCCTTTGGGCAGGTTGACAAGTCGCAAACCTCCCTTTGGGGATTGACATGGCTCCTCTTGAAGAGACCTTTTTAACTGGTAAACTGCAGCAGCGATTTCCTGAATATCGAGCATTTCTTCTCCATACTGAATTTTCCGGGACAGGGGATCATATCGGAAGGCGACTTCCGACATAAACTGACCGGAAAAAGGAAGATAGGCTCCGATGATATGAAAGCTCCTGTCTTGACGGTAATGCGGGTTTAATACCTTCATTTTTTCGGCAAAAGCATTTTTCAACCATCTTTTGTGCAGAATATGCCGCTTGTCGATGCGGAGATAGCGCCGCAGATATTTTGCGGCTTCCATATTCCCGGCATGACGCATGATATTGACTTGAACGGCCCTGGTTGAATGCCTCTCGACTTTATCCGGCCAGAGCAGGCAGGATAAATTATCCGCCGAGGTCAGAACCCCGCCGATAGCCTGGAACACTTCATCCTTAAACTGACGATGTTGTATGTGCCCGCCTTGCTTGCGGTACAAAGTCATGACCGAAAAATTCAGTTTCCCGACCGCATCCAGGGCAAGATCACATTCTGCAATAAGTTTATCCCGATATTCCTTGTACGCGTTCATTTCCACTTTCAGCCTCCATCGCCCGCTGTTCATGCTGTTGGCCGGATTTCTGAGAAAAAGGAATCCGACATCGATCTGGAACACATTGTTGCAGTGTATAACTGACAATCATGTCAGGAATGTTACCGGCATATTAAATTTTCGTTAAGCACGATGAACAGGATTGACTAATAAAAATAAGGATATATGATCGACATGCAAACAGAAAAACAGATCGCATGCAATGGAATGCCACTTGTATTTTCGATATATTTCAACTGGAGAAATTAACTATGGCAGGAGGAAGAAGTTTGATTCATACGGTTCTGGTCATTGACGATGAAAAAGACATCACGGATCTTGTGGCCTACAACCTGACACAGGAAGGATACAAGGTGCTGGCCGCTTATAATGGTGCGGAAGCCATCGAAATCGCGACTCAAAAACGTCCGGACATGATTATTCTGGACTGGATGATGCCGGAAATGGACGGACTTGAAGTATGCCGCTGTCTGCGCAGGCAAACCGATACGGAAAATATTCCTATCATCATGCTTACCGCCAAATCGGACCCATTGGACAAGATCCTGGGGCTGGAAATGGGCGCAGACGACTATCTGACGAAACCTTTCCATATCCGGGAACTGCTGGCAAGAATTCGTGCGGTCATGCGCAGGTTGGAGTCGCCTCAAAAAGAGAGGGATCAGCAAATTGTGACATTCAAGGGTATAAAAATCGACCTGCATGCCTACACCGTTACTGTCGATGGGAAAGGCATTGATTTAACCGCCCGGGAAATAAAATTGCTGACCTTTCTCATGAAACATCCGGGACGGGTTTACACCCGGGAGGAACTGCTTAATTATGTCTGGGGTGATGAATCCTATGTTGAACCGCGCACCGTCGATGTCCATATCAGCCGATTGCGTGCATTAATTGAGACGGACAAGGAAAAGCCCTCCTATCTTCTCACCATCAGGGGCATAGGGTATAAGTTTACCGACAGTGATTAAACATTCACAGTCTTTTATCCGGATCGTCACACTACCGTAACACTCTTTCTGTATGCTTGCGCCAAATTTAACTTTGTGGAGGATTTCCAAATGAAAAAAATGCGTTTGTTCTGTGCGGGTCTGTTGGGACTTTTGATGACGGCCAATGTGGCTGTGGCCGCTTCAACAATTGTTGTAAAAGGATCCACTACCGTTTTACCCATTGCCCAGGCAACGGCCGAAGCGTACATGAAGAGTAAACCGGACGTGAATATTTCGATATCCGGCGGCGGTTCCGGCGAGGGGATCAAGGCTATGATCGATAAGTCAACCGATATCGCCAATTCATCGCGCGATCTTAAATCCGAGGAGATCACCCGCGCGGAACAGAATGGCGTTCATCCCAATGTTATTACAGTGGCATTTGATGCCATCCTTCCGATTGTCAATCCACGAAACAAGGTCAACAATTTAACGGTTGATCAACTGGCTCAGATCTATAAGGGAGAAGTCACCAACTGGAAAGAAGTCGGCGGAGACGACCTGCAGATCGTGGTGATCTCGCGGGACAGCAGTTCCGGTACTTTCGAATCCTGGGGCGAGTTGGTTCTTCACAAGGCAAAAGTGACCCCGAAGGCCCAGATGCAGGCTTCCAACGGCGCTATTGTGCAGGCTGTATCCAAAAACAAATACGCCATTGGCTACATTGGGCTCGGTTATATCAACAAATCCATCAAACCTCTCATGGTCAACGGTGTGAAGCCCAGTGCCAAGACGGCGATTTCCAAGGAATACCCCATTTCCCGCCCTCTTTACATGATCACCAACGGTGACCCCCAGGGTGCAACTGCCGGTTACATCAAATTCGTCCTGGGCAAGAAAGGCCAGCAGATTGTCGAAGAAACGGGGTTTGTTCCCTTGAAGAATAAATAAACCCTGCTGACATAAACCCCTTGCAGATCAGGGCTCGAAGAGGAAATCTTTGAGCCCTTTTCAATTCTTCCTTGCCCATCCGTTCTCTCGAAAACGTCTTGTCCTGAATTTCTTCTGATCTTCATCCCGGCTTCATCCGAGCTTAACATCTGTCTGTTAAGGTGCAGTTCAAATCGCATACAGCGAAACCAATCATAAAGAGGAAGAAAGGAGATGGAGATGGGTAGATTTAAGCGTTTGCTATTATTAGTGGTACTAAGCGGTTTGCTGATGGTCTGGTTGCCGGCCTCACCGCTTATGGCAGCAGATGCGGATGTGGTGAGGCTGATCAATCTGCTGAAGGACAAAAATATCGTTACCCAGGAGGAAGCGGATGCGCTGCTGAAAGAAGTCAGCGTAAACAGCCAGAAGGAACGGACGGAGATTAAGGAAGATATCATGAAATCAGCCGCAAAAGGCGAATTCCTGCCGTCGGCGCTTAAAGGATTCAAGGTGGGCACAACCGTATTTGCCGAGTGGAATGCAAAAGATGTCGACAACGGCTCTTCCTCAAACGAGTTTGTCGTGAACCGGGCATATTTTACACTAACCAAAGATATCAATGACTGGTTGGGTTTAAACGTCACGACGGACATTTTTCAGTCCAAGGATGATGACGATAAAGAAAATGGATGGGAAATCCGCTTGAAAAACGCCTATGTCAGCATGAAATTGCTCGGAACAACCTCACTGGCCGGGCTGATTCCTACCTTTTCCGATTCCTATGACGGCGCTATCTGGCCCTACCGGGTCCAGGGCAAGCATCTGATGGATGAAGCAAGCGTCCAATCTTCAGCGGATTTCGGCATCTCCAATCAGGGTGTATTAGGCGGGTACATGGATGACGATTATCTCAAATTTGCCGCAAAACCGTTCGCGGGTAAATGGGGCGGTTATATGGTCGGTATTTATAACGGCGCCGGGTATTCTAATTCTGAAGCCAACGGTAACAAGGTTGTTTCGGGACTCGTCTATTTCCGGCCCATGCCTACCGTTCCGGTGTTGAAAGGTTTACAGTTGGCCTATACCGGGACCTACGGTGAAAGTAACAAGAAATTCAAGACGGGAGATACCGATGAATATCCCGACTGGGAAATGAATATTGCCCAGGCGTCCTTACAACACAAGTACTTTACCGTCATGGGACAGTACTACTGGGGTCAGGGCACCTACAAATCGCAGGATGAGCATGACCGGGACGGTTATCTGGCAGCAGCGTTTGTACGCATCCCGACTTTGGAAAAATTACGACTGTTCGGAAAATACTATTATTTCGATCCTAACGACAATATGAGGGATGATGAGTATAAAACTTATGTAGCCGGTATTTCTTATGATTTTTGCAAGGAGTTCATGCCCTTTATCGCCTTCGAAAAAAGGGAGTATGAAACACAAACCAAAGATAATAAAGATTATGACAAATTTCAGGTCGGTTTCCAGCTGAAATTCTAGAGATCCCAGCCGTTTTCTCCCCCATGCCCCGGAAGAAAGTCTGACTTTCTTCCGGGTGTCCCCTGTATATCCTTTCATCAAGAACAGGTTACATCCACCGAACGCTGTGTCATCGTCATACTTTCTTCGGCTTCAACAAAAGAACCGCGGTTGTCACCGCAAGAAGCACAACGATATTGAACAGCCAGACATAGCTGTAAGAACCGAACCGGTCATAGATATAGCCCGCCAGAAAAGGTCCGATGCTCCCCCCGGCCCCGATGAAAAAGGTCACCAGGCCGTAAACCGCCCCCAGGGCATGACGGCCGAAGTGATCGGCGATCAGGATCGGCGTCATCGGCGCCACACAGCCGTAACCAAATCCGAAGACCACCGCGAAAAGATAGAGCATGGGGACGGTATGTGTCGTCAGGAGAAGCATCATGCCGCAGGTCATCATGAAAAACCCGAGTGCCGTTGCGTATTTTGAATCCCGGATGCGATCGCTCAGCCAGCCGTAGAAGAACTGGCCGCAAAACGCCGCGAAACTGACTGCCGCCAGGGAAGAGGCCGCCGCCACCTTGCCGATGCCATGGTCCAGGGCATAGGGCACCTGATGGACAAAGACCGACATGATCGCCAGGTAGGAAAGACTGAAGGACAGGGAGATGATCCAGAACCGGTAGTCCTTCATGACCACGCGCCGGGAAGCCGGGACGGGTGGATTGTCCGCCTTCTCTTCCGCAAAACGCCCGACCATTTCTTCCCCGTCGGGGAACAAACCATGGGCTTCGGGGGCGACTTTTCTAAAAAACAGCCGGGACAGCACGACGCCGATCAAAAAGGTCGCCACCGACAAAGACAAAAATCCCGTCTGCCAGCCATAAACCTTTACGATATACCCCGAAAGGGGCGTTACAACCATCGCCCCGGCGCTGATCCCCATGGCGGCCAGTCCCACGGCCGTACCCCGCTGTTTATGAAACCACTTCGTCACCGAGGAGATGCAGATCACCAGCCCCAGACCGGAGGACCCGATGCCGGCAAGCAGGCCATAGGCCAGGTAGAAGGTGAGGGGATGCGCCACGAAGGCGGTTAAAAAAAGGCTCAGGGAAACGACAAGGGCGCCGGAGATGATGATCCGCCCCGGCGGGACCCGCTCGACCATCTTGCCCACAAAGATGGAGCAGATGGAATAGACGAGCATGTTGAAAGAGGCCCCCAGAGAGATGACGGAACGGGACCAGCCGTATTCCTCCACCATGGGCTTGAGGAAAATCCCGAAACTGTACCGGACGCCATAGTTGACGGCCAGAACGAGGAAGGCCCCCAGCACGACGTACCAGCCCCAGAAAAAAGGTTGTTTGCGATCCGTCATCGTGATTCCGTAAAAAAGGCACCGGTATCGCTCCCAATGATGGCGGGAGACCCGGTGCCCGTTTATGCATTTCTTAAGGAAAAGTTTATCCTGGCTTGAATCTATTCGTCCTACCCGCGCATTTCGTAGACAGGACGGGGGGTTACCAGTACCCCCGCTCCATGCAGTTCTCGATAAATTCAATGGAACGCCGGTTTTCGCTCTTGAAATAAGCGTAAAGCTGCTTGCCCACATCCGGATAGAGGGGACAATCCTTGAGCTTATCAACAGGAAGCCAGACGATATCGATTGACCGGGTGTTGTCCGTCCGGATTTTCGGGGTTCCATGCACTTCCGTACACCAGAAGATCACATGGAGGGTCTGGGGGTGGCGTTTGTCCCCCGGAGCCTCGCCCATCATAATGACATCCCCGACCTCGATTTTCACGCCCAGCTCTTCTTTCCATTCGTCTTTCACGGCGTCATGAAAGGGTACATCCTTGTCAACGCCGCCGCCGGGCAGGGCGTAGACTTCTATCCCGCCATAAACATATTTCATGCACAAGATCTCTTTCGCCTGCTCATATACGGCCGAAACCCTGACTCTCATCTTCCTACCTCCTTGGCTTGCACCTTCGATGGCATCCCGGTCACCCGAAATGGCTTATGAAAGACCCCTCTTACCCAAGATCTCAGACTCGATTTGCGTTACTTACCCGTTTGTCAATCGCCACATAGTCCCGCTGGTTCAATCCCACATAAATCTGCCGGGGACGGTGGAGTTTCCAGTCGGGATCATCGAGGCTCTCTTTCCACTGGCTGATCCAGCCGGGGAGACGCCCGATGGCAAACATCACCGTAAACATGTTGATGGGAATCCCCATGGCCCGCAGCAGGATGCCGCTGTAAAAATCGACGTTGGGATACAGCTTGTGATCGACGAAATACGGATCCTTCAGGGCGATTTCTTCCAGGCGCTTGGCGATTTCCAGAAGCGGATCGTTCCGCTTAAGTTTTGTCAGCACTTTGTTGACGACCTTTTCCATGATCTTCGCCCGGGGGTCGTAACTTTTGTAAACCCGGTGGCCGAATCCCATGAGGCGAAACTCGTCTTCTTTGTCTTTGGCTCGCCTGATAAACGGTTCCACATCGCCGCCGCACCTGTCGACCTCCTGCAGCATTTCGATCACGGCCTGGTTTGCCCCGCCGTGGAGCGGCCCCCAGAGGGCGCTCATTCCGGCGGAAATTGCCGCGTAGAGGTCCACCCGGGCGCTGCCGACCAGACGCACCGCCGAAGTCGAACAGTTCTGTTCGTGATCCGCATGAAGAATCCAGAATACATTCAGAGCCTTGACCAGATCATCGTCGATTTCATAGGGTTTGACTGGCGATTCGAACATCATCCTCAGAAAATTCGCACAGTAACTCAACTGGTGCGACGGATAGGTCACCTTGTGCCCCCGGGAAATGTTGTAAGACATGGCCGCCAGGGTCCGCAATTTCGAAATGAGACGGGCCACGGTAATGGTCATCCGCTCTTCTTCGCTGCGGTCCTTCAAATCGGGATAAAAAGCCAGCAGGGCCGTGACCATGGATGAGAGGATCCCCATTGGATGGGCACGGCTGGGGTAGTGTTCGAAGAAGGCCCGCATATCCTCATGGACCAGCGAATGCTCGTTCAGCATACTTGAAAACGCGCTTAACTCCTCTTGAGTCGGTAATTCACCGTTGATGAGCAGGTAAGCCGTTTCGACGAAGCTCGAGTACTCGGCCAACTGTTCAATCGGGTAGCCCCGGTGACGCAGGATTCCCCGGTCACCATCCATAAAGGTAATCGCGCTGACACAACTGCCTGTATTCACATACCCGGGGTCCAGAGTGATCAATCCCGTATCTTTAAGCAGGCGGGAAATATCGATACCCCGCTCACCTTCCGTTCCTTCCACAATGGGAAGTTCGTATGTCTTCCCATCGACAATCAGTAATGCCTTGTCTCCCATTGTTCTCTTTTCATACCTCCTGATCTTTACGCTCATTTCCCCCATAGCAAAAAACTTTCCCCTTGACTATCGATTTTATATTCCACCCGGATTGTTCTATCTGAAACCGTTAGGAAATTGTCCATTTCCGCTGTGAGCGATGCATTTCATTCTGGTACTGTAACCTTACCGGGGTCACCCGTTTGACACGAAACAGGTTCAATGCTATTTTCAAACCGAATTCGTGCCCCCCTTTCCGGGGAATCACCGGCGCCAGTCGGAATAAACCAACAAGCACCGGCAACAAAATCTTAAATGTGCATGAGGAGTCCGCTATGATCAAGGTTATCGGTTTCAATGGCAGCGCCCGGAAGGATGGCAACACGGCCATTTTAATCCGGCAGGTCTTCACAGAATTGGAAAACGAGGGGATCCGCACGGAACTGGTTGATCTTTCGGGGAAAAAACTTCACGGCTGCCTGGCATGCTACAAGTGCCGGGATAATCAGGACCGCCGCTGCGCCGTCAAGGACGATGTCAACTTCTGCATTGACAAAATGGAGGAAGCCCAGGGGGTGATCCTGGGTTCTCCGACTTATTTCACAGATGTCTCGGCGGAAATGAAAGCCCTGATCGATCGGGCAGGTATGGTTGCCAAGGTCAACGGCGACATGTTTCGCCTGAAGGTCGGGGCGGGGGTCGTCGCCGTCAGGCGGGCAGGCAGCACCCATGTCTTCGACACGCTGAACCATCTCTTTTTCATCAGCCAGATGGTCGTTCCCGGCTCCAGCTACTGGAACATGGGCATCGGCCGGGAAAAGGGTGACGTTCTGAACGATGAAGAAGGACTCCTGACCATGAAAAACCTGGGTCGGAACATGGCCTATGTTCTGCAAAAGCTGTACAGTTGATGTTTCTTATGGATAAACCTGTTTCAAGCACGCCGCACGCCGATGCGGGTCTTGATTCGTACGGGGAGAAATTTTAAGAAACAGGGACACGGGAATCTTGGTGGTAACACGATTTGATTTAGGAAATCCGGACAGGAGGACCTGATGCATTTCCGGGGAAGCGGCATCTTAAATCACGTGACGTCTTTGCCGTCACCCTACGGGACGGGAGATTTGGGTCCTGCGGCGTACCGGTTCATTGATTTCCTCGCTGAAGCCCGGCAGACTTACTGGCAGGTTCTACCGCTCAATCCCGTCCATGGCATCTTCGGCTTCTCCCCCTATAGTTCATCATCAACGTTTGCCGGGAATAGCCTGCTCATCAGTCCCGAACGGCTGGCGGCGGAAGGCTTTCTTCAAAACAGAGACCTGCCCGATTCTTTCCCCGGCGATCAAGCCGACTTTCCCCAGGCGAAGCACCTGCGGGACAAGCTCATTTCCCGGGTTTTTCCGGCTTTCCGCAGAGGCGAAAACAGGCTCCTTTTCGACCGGTTCTGCCGGGATCAGGCTCACTGGCTGGACGATTATGCCCTTTTTCGTGTTCTGAAGCAATATCACGCGGGCAAACCCTGGCATCACTGGCCGCAGGCATTGCGGGACCGTCACCCTGACGCTTTGGAAAAAATCAGGCATTCCCTTCATCAAGAACTGGAAGAGTTCAAGATTCTTCAGTACCTGTTCTTCACCCAGTGGTCCACCCTGAAACATTATGCCGGGACAAAACAAATCCGCCTTATCGGTGATCTTCCCCTATACGTCGCCCATGACAGCGCCGACGTCTGGGCCCATCCGGAGCTTTTTTACCTTGGCGAGGACCGGAAAGCCTCCCTGGTATCAGGAAGCCCTGCCGGTATTCTTAATCCTCAGGGACAACGCTGGGGGCACCCCCTGTACCGATGGGATGCAAACCGGGATCAGGACTACAACTGGTGGACGGCCCGCCTGAAACATAATCTGTCCCTGTACGATTGGCTGCGGCTTGACCATTTCCAGGGCTTTTTCCGTTACTGGTCGATACCCGCCTTCGCCAAAACCGCCCTCGCCGGTCACTGGATGCCGGGCCCGGGGCGGGAATTCTTCCAAAGTGTCAGTCGGCACCTGACACACCTTCCGTTCATTGCGGAAGATCTGGGGGAAATCACCCCTGACACCCGGGAAACGATCCACGCCTATGGGTTACCGGGCATGCGGCCCCTGACCTTCGCTTTTAACGAATCCCTGGCGACGACTCCCTTTGCCTGTCATAACCTGGAGCGAAACAACGTGGTCTATACCGGGACCCACGACCTGAACACACTTCGGGGGTGGTTTGAAACAGAGCTATCCCGGAAGCAGAAAACCCTTCTTTTCCGTTATCTTGGGAGAAAAGTTACCGCAGAAACCGTTGCACCCGTGATGATTCAGATGGCCATGATGACCGTCGCCGATACGGTAATCCTGCCTTTGCAGGACGTCCTCGGTCTGGGGGCAGAAGCCCGGATGAATCGCCCCGGGACCCATAAGGGAAACTGGATCTGGCGGCACTCGGACGAATCCCTCACGCCGCAATTAGCCGCCCGGCTTGCCGGATGGACTGAACTTTACGGGCGAGGCTAAAGGCCGCTGGGAAAAGAAAACGAGGCCGGATATGATGGTTTACAGATTCCGGCGGCAATTTAATACGCATGCCCGGCGCGTGCGTGGAAAATTCAAAAATAATGATCAGGAGGTGTGGACAATGTTTACGAATAGAATAAAGAAAAGGGTGACCTGTGTCATGATGGCGGGGATTTTTCTTTTCACTGTGCTTGGTTGCGCAACTGACCAGTACGAACAAAACACGGGGGCTGCTGTTGGCGGTGCAACGGGAGCCGCCGTCGGCGGCGTGATCGGGGGAATCGTTGGTGAAAAGCACGGCGATGCCACAACAGGCGCCGTCATCGGCGGACTGCTGGGTGCCCTGGCGGGGGCGGCAATCGGACACTACGCATACGACCGCGTGCGTACGGAAGATGCAGCCCAGAAACAGTACGGTTACAACTATGATCAGACCCAAACGGCCCTGGTCCGGATCGAAAATGCCTCGGTTACACCCAATATCGTCAAAGCAGGCGGGACGATCAACCTGATGGCGACCTACACCGTGTTGGCCGAGCAGGGGGTGATGATGAACGTCATGGAAACCCGGGAAATACGCTATAATGGAGAACTGACCGGCAGACCCCAGGTAACGCTCCAGAAACAGGGGGGCACCTATACGTCCCAAATCCCCGTCACGCTGGCAACCGATGCCAAACCGGGAAAATACACCGTCCTGACGACCATCCAGGTGGGCCAGAACAGCGACGCCCGGGAAACGTCATTTACCATCAGGTAATCCGAAGCATATATCGGCAGCAACTAAAAAGCGGTTGGAGAAATCCCCTCCAACCGCTTTAATTTCTTTGTTTTCTAAGCTATTAGCCGAAAAACTATACTTCTATACTTTAAAATCGATCTTACCGGCAGGTCTCGTAACAATCCCCCAGAACACTGTTGCAGTTATCCTGACATGTTTCCCGCTGCTTCTCCGCCTTGACATCGCCGAACATGTCGTCGCATGCGGCGCTGCAGCGGCTGTGAATCGCCAGGCACTTCTGCCCGCAGATCTTCTGCTCTTCCGTCGTGAAATTGGGCATATCCGGCACCCCATTATGCGAACAACCCGTTATAATGATGAGCAATATTCCTATTATATAAAGATGGGGTCGCATAAAAGCTCCTTTTTCACTTCGGCATCACTCTATCCTTTATATATATGCACAAATCTTATCCGCTACCCCCTTTACCTGACCGAATAACCGAGAAGCAGGCTGCCGACTTCCCGACAACCGTCCCCGGAAGCGGGGCTTGCCTGCCAAGCCGCTCGGGCGGCATGGACATCTGCGCCGGCCGCCAGCAGCAATTTGACGTCGGGCACCGCACAACGGAGGGAAGCGATGACCAAAGGCGTGACGCCGTCGCCGTTTGTCTTTTCCGGGTCGGCGCCATGAGCCAAAAGGACGGCGATGATATCCCTATGCTCGACCACATCGCTTGCTTCTTTTCCGTTCTGGACAGCCAGATGCAGCGGCGTGGAGCCTTGATGGGTCAAGGCATTCACCTCGGCATGATTGGCCAGAAGCGCCTCGGCGGCACCGGCCCGTCGATGGAAGGCGGCATGATGGAGTGCGGTCCACCCATTGGCATCCAGGATGCGCACATCGGCGCCATTGGCGATCAACAACTTAACCACATCCTTGTAGCCACGATTGGCCGCAACGTGCAGAGGCGCGGACCCCTTTTTGTTTTGTTTATTCGGATTCGCCTTCCGCGAGAGCAGCACCTGCACAACACCCTTGTCTCCGCGATAACTTGCCGCATACAGGGGGGTCACATCAGCCGTGCCCGGATTGTTGACGTTTGCACCGTAATCAATGAGCAGGGCCGCAATCTTTGCCTGGCAGGCGTAATGCAGCGGTGCGGTACCGTAGGTACTCAAAACATTTGGGTTTGCCCTGTATTTCAAGAGCAATGCCACCATGTCCGCGTTTCCGTACCCGCCGGTCGATACGGCAACCGCCAAGGGCAAAAGGGAATTCTGCGACCTGCCGTTGCCGATATTGGGATTAGCCCCGTGCCGCAGCAGCAGTTCGGCCATGTCGAGCTTATTATTGAAGACCGCCTTGTACAGGGGGGTAGATCCATCCTTAGCGATGACGTTGATATTTGCCCCGCGCCTGATGAGTACCTCGGCGGTTTTCACTGCCGACTGCGCACCATGAACGCCGTAGCCTCTTTCGGCGATATAATGGAGCGGGGTGCAGCCGGTGACGGTCAGGGCGTTGACGCGAGCGCCCCGGTCAATAAGCAGTTCGGCGATTTTTGCCTGATTGGCATAATGCAGCGGCGTGACGTGATTTCTGTCTACCGCTCGGGGATCCGCACCATTTTCCAGCAGCAATTCGACGATTTTCGGATCGCCGATGGTCCCCTTATGTGCACCGATCGAGCCTTTTCCCACATCGCCTGCATCTCCCAGGTCTACCGCACGATGCAGGGGCGTTTCTCCCGCCGCATTACGCTGATTCACATTGACCCCACAGTCAATCAGCGCTTCTACCCTGGCTGCGTTCCCTCTCACGAGAACATCCGAATCCCACAAGGAGCCGCCGCAAGGCCCCCGGCGCGTCGTTCCACATGAAGAGATGGTCAGGATCAAGACAACGGATAAAATGAGAAGGGTTATTTGCTGAATTTTATTTATGACGAGTTCCAAGGTGTGAGATTTGAATGTGTTCATCGATGAGCTTCTTTATGCACTTTCTGACCCCCAAGCAACCGTTTATTAAACACCCGCCTGCGCCGCCTTCTCGCGGTGGTTGCCGTTTTTCTTCCACTGGTAAACACGCATCGGGGGGATATTGATGAATTCCAGTTCCATCTGCGCCGCACCCAGGTGAGGACGGCAAAGACTGGCGACACGGTCACTGAACTGGTAAGCCACAAAGCATCCGTTGGAGGCCAGCATCGTTGAAACCGCCTCGATAACCTGACAACCAATATGATGCGGCATCGTGGAAAAGGGAATCCCGGAAATCACGGCCTCCGGGGCGCCAAGTCCGTACATG
The DNA here is from genome assembly GCA_964617255.1 of uncultured Syntrophales bacterium. Classification (GTDB taxonomy): domain Bacteria; phylum Desulfobacterota; class Syntrophia; order Syntrophales; family JAAYKM01; genus JAAYKM01. Next base: position 5,014 of record CAZTYA010000005.1, on the reverse strand, counting down.
GCCAGAATGTCTTTCAACTCACAGGCGCTGCCCAAATGCGCGATCAGGCGTTCATCTTCGATCCTGCGGACCATTTTATGAAAATTTGGGTTAATTTCAATACTTAACAGCTTGGCGGACGGTTTCATTGCCTCCAATATGGCCTGGGTCGTACCGCCTGTGCCGGAACCCAGCTCGACGACGGTCGTGGCCGAAGCCACCCCCGCCGCTTCAAGGACTCGCCGTTCGAGAAAGCGCGAACTGGGGATCACCGACCCGATCTGCAGGGGGTGTTTCAGAAATTCCTTAAAGAAAGCAACATGGCCCTTCACGCGGGATTGAACCGATTTCGTTCTGGACATCCAACTCCCTCCTTCGGTTGGTCTTGATGGTTCGGTTTTCTGAATGATCTGGCAAATCGGTGTCCCGTAAATGTCGTTCCCCCGATGATCATGATCACGTCCTGTTTGCTATATGGCCAATATTGTTATCTAAAAGAATGTGCTCTGCGTATCAGAGCGTGGTGAAACGATGGCGGAAAGGAGAGGTTTTGTCAAGCGAAAAGGCACGGCCCCTCGTCGGCGCAAGTGAAGGACCGTGCCGGTCTGCTAACCCTGAGCAGAGACCTCTCAGGTTGATGCCTGCTTCTTGTTTTCCCAGTCGCATTCGGACTTAAGGAGCTTGATTCTGAGATTTCGGCGCGATCTTGATTTCAACCCTTCTGTTCTTCTGACGCCCCGCTTCGGTATCATTCGTCGCGACAGACAGCGCCTCCCCGAATCCCACCGCTTCGATGCGGTTATCTGCTATGCCTCTTTGCACCAGCAAATTTTTTACCGAATTGGCACGACGTTGGGATAGCCCCATATTGTAATCCTCAGAACCCACACTGTCAGTATGGCCTTCGACTCGAATGTACGTGTCAGGATACGACCTCAGAACATTAGCAACCCGGTCGATTTCAGAAAGCAATCCAGGCCGGACCTCTGCGGAATCGGTATCAAAGGTCACGTCCCCCTTGAAGGTGACGGCCAGCATGTTCCCTTCCCGCGAAATTTGTGCCGCTTCGGAGGCCGCCATGGCTTCACGCATGTCCTTCTCCTGATTATCCATCATTCTGCCAACGGCAGCACCGCCAAGACCTCCCACTGCGGCGCCGATGGCCGCACCAATCAGGGTTCCCTTCGTATCACGCCCGATCACCTGACCCGCGACGGCCCCCGCCACCGCACCTCCGGCAGCACCGTAAACCGCACCTTTTTGCGTTTTTGTCTGAGGTGCGGCACAGCCAACCAAAAACACCAAACATAATCCCGCTGCGACGAATGCTTTTTTCATGTGTATTCCTCCTTATAAGATTTGATTTTGATTCTTTCTTTTTTTCTCAGGATAACTTTAAATGTGCCGCTGATCGGGGGGCAAGTTTTTTCATCTTTCCTTGCTCTTCTCAAAAAGATCGGATTCTTCCGTCCTCCGACTGCGACCCTGCGCCAATATACCTCTTCCTGACCGGGACGGTCAAGACATGCATGCCTTTTCACCCGTTTCTCTGCTCGACGCTTTCCGCAAGCAAGCTCGCAGGGTGGTCTGGAGTTGGTGCTTGGTCTCTTCCCCATAATCGGACAGATAACGGTCAATCAGGGCATCCCGCTCCGTCTCGATGCTCTTCAAGGTCTGCTTCCCCTTGGGCGTAATCGCCAAAAGGGTGACCCGCTCATCTTCCGGAATGCTCTTTCGCGCGAGGAAACCATCCCGCTCCAGCCTTTTGGCGATACCCGTCATATTGGCGCCGGAAACGAGCATGAGTTTGCTCACCCGTGAAATGGTGTTTTGACCGTTTTCCGAACCATCGAGAATGCGCAGCACATTGTACTGGGGAAAGGTCAATCCGTAATGACTAAAAATCAAGGAACAATCTTTCTTATACTGCTCCGAAAGCCGGACAATGGTCAGCATCAATCTCTCATTCGGGCTGGCATCATTTTTATAATCTGATTTCTCCATTATCACCTCATCGCTGACATTAATTATTAATGTGCTAAGCAGTATACCGAACGGCCAGACCAAATGTCAAAGATTCTTCACCAATTTTAGGCATCGGGAATCAGGCTGCTTATACGATTCCTAATGATTACAGTTTATTGCAATCTATGTTCGTCCTTTTAATTCACGCCGGAACAAATTGAAAAACAAAATAAAAGATTGACAGGGGTATTTGCTTAATATATTAACTATTAACAGATTAATGTTATGTTGATTGGAAAGCTCGAACGGCAGGGATTCAACGAATAAGGAGGCATACCTTGAAATACCCGAATTTGTTTTCTCCTCTCCGCATAAGGAATTGTGTAATGCCGAACCGGATCATGTCGACGGCAGCCGTCACACGCCTGGCTGCGGAAGACGGTCACGTAACGCCACAGGTAACGGCAAGATACCAGAGGATGGCTGCGGGCGGCTTGGGTGCAATGGTGGTGGAAGCCGCTGTGGTGCTTCCCTCGCGCAGTTCCTTCAATTTCCGCGTCAGTGACGACCGGTTCGTGGATGAACTGAAATCATTTGTCAAATCCATCCGTGAGGTCAACCCGGAAGTCAAGATCGGCCTGCAGATCATGCACTTTCTGAAACTCTCCCGCAGTGGCTGGCGTCAGAAAGTGGAAGATCTGACTCCACAGGAGCTCTCGGTCATCCCGTCACAGTTTGCCGGCGGAGCCTTGCGCGCCAAAGCCGGGGGCTTCGATTTTGTCGAATTCCACATGGCCCATTTCACAACCCTGGCATCTTTTCTCTCTCTGGGAAACAAACGGCCCGATGATTACGGAGGAGATTTCGAGGGACGGGTGAAGCTTCCCTCCGAGGTCGTGCTGGCGGTGCGGGAAGCCGTTCAGGATTATCCCGTCGGGATACGGATAAACGGGGAGGAGTTTACCGGGGGAGGTAACACGCTTCTGCAAAGCACACGGGTGGCTCTGCGGTCGGCGGATCTGGGTGTCGATTATATCAGTGTTTCCGCGGGAGAACGGTTCGAAGATGCCGCGCCGCCGCCGGAAGGTTTTCCTCCGTTTGCCGGCACCGGCTACAGTGGTTACCGCATGAGTCCCCGCTGGTGGAACCCGGACGGGCCTCAGGTTTATCTGGCGGAGGGAATCCGCCGGGCATTGCGGCACGCCGGTCATGATATCCCGGTGGTCACCGCCGGAAAGATCCGCAAACCCGATCTGGCGGAAGCCATCCTTCAGGAAGAACGCGCCGATATCATCGGCATGGCCCGGACCCTCCTGTGCGATCCCGACTGGCCCGTCAAGGCCAGAGAAGGCCTTGAAGACTCCATCGTCCTCTGTGCCGCCTGCGGTTTCTGCAGCGAGGCCGATGAGCGCTACGAAGCAGTAACATGCATCCAGTGGCCGGCAGGTCTTCTCAATGCCCCCTCACCGTGGCTGCTGATCCCCCCCTGCCAGGGCGCCTGTCCGGCGGGTGTGGATATCCGTGGGCACATGGCGTGCATCGCTCAAGGCAAATATGAGCAAGCGATTGAACTCATTGAAGAAAAGGTCCCGCTTCCGGCTACGGTCGGTCGGGTCTGTCCTCGCTTCTGTGAAAAAAAATGCAACCGCAACCATTTCGACAATACCTCCGTTTCCATTAATGCCCTGAAACGATTCGTCGCTGATCGGCGACTGGACACTCCGGCATCGCCTGCTTTGGATGTCAGGCTTGCCAAACCTCAGCGCGTTGCGGTCGTCGGAGCTGGGCCGGCCGGACTCAGCGCCGCTTTTTATTTGTCCCGCCTCGGGTATAAAACCACTGTTTTTGAAGCGGGAGAAGTACCCGGCGGGATGCTGGCCTGGGGCATCCCGGAATACCGCCTCCCCCGGGAAATCCTGCAACGGGAAATCGCCCACTTGCAGCGCTATGGATTTGAAATCAAACTGAATCAGCCGGTGGGGGGAACCGGACTTTTCATAAAAGACCTGAAAGATCAGGGATATGGCGCCATTTTTCTCGCCATGGGGGCACAAAAAAGCGTCCCCCTGGATATCGAGGGAACCAACACAGCAGGTGTTGTGGACGGTTTATCCTGGCTTAAAGCCGTCAATCTTGGCAACCCAGCCATCGCCGGGGTTCATGTCGCGGTGATCGGCGGCGGCAATGCCGCCATGGATGCGGCCCGCAGCGCTCTCCGCCTGGGGGCAAAAACCGTTACCGTGGTTTACCGCCGGTCCCGGGAAGACATGCCCGCCATCGCAGAAGAAGTGGAAGAAGCCGAAAAGGAAGGCGTAAAAATCCTTTGTCAGTCAATGCCAAAGCAATTGTTAACGGAAGACGGCAAAATAAAGGGAATCGAATGTCTGAAAACCGAGGCGGGGGCTCCCGATTAAAGCGGCCTTCCACAACCGGTGGCGCTCCCCGGATCGGAATTCTTACTGCAGGCGAACACCGTCATTATCGCCATCGGTCAGCAACCCGACCTGTCTTTCCTGGCTTCAGATTTCCCGGCATTGGCGCCAGGGCGTCCTCTGGCGGTGAATGCGCAAACACTTGCCACGGAAATTGAAGGCGTCTTTGCCGGAGGCGATCTGGTCCGGGGGCCGGCCTCCGTCATCGAAGCGCTGGCGGACGGTCGCCGGGCTGCTTTCGCCATCCACAGCTACCTCAGCAAAGAACCGTTTCCGGAAGCGGGCGACGCGCTGACCATCGGCTGGGAATCGCTCGACATGAATCATTTCAAAAAACGTCCACGGGTGTCGGCAAGAACCCTTCCCGTGGTTAAACGTCTGGTCGGATTTCCGGAAGTGGAAACGGGTCTGGGAGATCGGGAAGCCCTGATGGAAGCGGACCGGTGCCTGCAGTGCGGCATGTTTCCGAAGAAAGAAAAATCTTCGAACCAGTAACAAGGAGGTCACGATGATGGAAGCGGGGATGAAAATCTATAAGACCGTCTGCATGTTATGTTTTCAGGTCTGCGGGATTAATGCCTGCGTCAAAGACGGGAAACTCGTCAAGGTGGAGGGGATGAAAGAACACCCGTTCAGTC
>CAZTYA010000004.1:7684-20316 GCA_964617255.1 uncultured Syntrophales bacterium | reverse complement strand
AAGCGGGTCGGAACCCAATCTGCTCACGTTCTTTGTGGAATACACTGTCAGAAGCAACGGACCCTACAGCTATGGCGTCCGGGTCATGCCTTATCACCCCCGTCTGTCGTCGAAGGTGGAGCCGGGTCTCGTTTTCTGGGGGTAGGGCAGTAAACGAAAAAAACAGGGAATGTGTGGAAAAGGCTCGCTGCATTATTTGAAGCGGGCCTTTATTTTCGACCGATCAGCCAGAAGATGAGTGTCAGGATGAGACTGAGCAGGAGACTTGTGGCCAGGGGAAAATAGAAGGAAACATGCTTTCCCTTGAAATAGAAGTCCCCCGGCAATCGTCCCAGCCAGGGCGTTTTACCGGAGACCAGCAGGACCAATCCCAGAAAGGTGATGACGATCCCCACCAGAATGAGGAATTTGCCCAACTGGGGAAGCAATGGCATTATTGCGTCTCCTTAGTCCACTGAAAAGGGTTGGGGGCATTGAAATCGGGACAGAGGTTCCGGTCGTCGACTTCCTGCACAAAGATCTGCTCAAAACCCATATCGAGGGCCCGATTAACCACCTCGTCGTACTCCTGGCGGGTGATCCGTCTGCCCAGAAATGGATCGTCCTTGACCAGCGCCGTTGGCGTGTACTGTGACATGAGACTCAGCGGGATGTCGAGAGACAGATGATCCCGGATCAGTTCCAGCACCTGGAAGCTGTTTTCAAGATGTCCGGGAAGGATCAGGTGGCGTATGATCATGCCCCGGGTCGCCACATCATCTCCGTCCATTTCCAGCCCCGGGCCGACCTGATTGATCATTTCCCGGATCGACTGAAGAGCAAAAGGGATATAATTTCGAACACCGGAGCACTGGAAGGCGTTTTCCTCATTTCCATATTTGAAATCGGGGAGATAGATATCCACCATACCGTCCAGCAGCCGAATAACCTCGGGATTTTCATACCCGCCGCAGTTATAAACCAACGGTAGGTTAAGTCCAGCCTCCCAGGCAAGCTGCAGCGCGTCGATCAACGGTGGTAACTGAGGGGTTGGGGTTACGGCCTCGATGTTATGGCAGCCCTGATCCTGCAGGCTCATCATGCGTCGGGCCAGTTCTTCCGGTGTCAGATTTTCACCGGAGCTTTGATGGCTGATCTGAAAATTCTGACAGAACCGGCAGCGGAGATTGCAGGAGGATAGAAAAAGCGTACCGGCACCCCGGGTTCCGGACAGGGGAGGTTCTTCTCCATGGTGGGGGAGTGCACGCGCCAATGTAATCCCGCTGCCCAGGCCACAGATGCCTTTTTCGCCCTTGATCCGGTTGACGCCGCAATGGCGGGGGCAGAGACGACAAGATGATAAATAATTGTTCAAGGGGTTCATTTCCGTAATCGCTTCGAAATCTTGCGGCATTTTTATACCCTGCCTTTCATGTTTGTGTGCCGGTCAATCATGTCAATCCAGGGGAAGGACCATGCTGCGAATCCGGCCGCTGTCCACACGTTCCATAAACTCTTCCCCCAGATGGGCCGACATTTCGACAGCCTTCCACCAGTTGCGGATTCTTTGGGCCTGGTCATCCACGTAGGTAATAAAATCCGTCCGGTCCGGAATTTTCCCATCGGGAAGCGCGGAGACGAATGTCGGCGTGGGATAGACCATAAGGACATTGTCCAGCAGACGGGCCGGTGACCGGCGTGATTTCAGGTTCTTATCCATCCAGACGGGTTTGACCTGTCTCTGATGATGGAAAAACAGGGTCATTTCATCCGCCTGAGCGTTATACACTTCATTGATATGATAATCCACCAGCCCGCCGTCGCGGTATATACCACGGGGGGCGCCGAAGATGTCCTGCACGCCGGCCACGACCAGGGGGATGGCTCCCGACGCCAGGACGGCGTGTTTGAAGTTAAATGGATTGAGCGGAATATATTGACCGCGATAAGTGCCATTCAAGCAAAAAGCGGGCGGCTTGGGACCGGAGAAGAAAACGATCCGTTCAAAAAAGCGGCGCATGGTCCGGGGAAATGCCAGATTTGCGGCAAAACACAGCCCCAGGCCGATTTTCTGAATCCAGGATTTCTCTGATGCGGTAAAATGTCTGGAACGGGCGGTGATGACGGCAAGTCGGTATTGCTTATTTTGCAGGGCGAAGGGAATCGCATCGTCTTCAGTATAACGGTCGATAATCCGCATCAGCGATTGCTGCACGGTATAAGGGGTGTCTTCTCGCCGGTATTGGGCTTCAATATAAGCCTGCCTCAGTTCGAGATAGGACTTAATCGGTTCCGGCTGAGGCCAGGCGGCGAAACGCCAGGCTCCGGAAGAAGCGCCGGCAAGGAGAACCGAACGGTTACGGCCGAGGCAGCCTGTTTCCAGAAGAGTCAGGTCGAAGCCACTGGTCACAAGCCAGCGGGGGCCGGAGGCAGAGCCATAGTAGGTGCTGATCCGGTTCCAGTCGAACCCGCCGTCACGGACCATGGCTAAAGCATTTTTCCCCGCCTTGATAATCAGATCGTCAATCACGGATTTCCTGGTTACCCCTCGGTGATGAATTTCCGCAAATATTCCCGTTCGCAAGGTTTCGCGCGTCCCCTGTCGGGCGACCGTTACACCGTGCAGTCATCAAACACCTTGACACAGGGCAGACCCTTCTGTAAATTACGGACACCGTTGTGAAAAGGAACGACCGGGCAGAAGATGTGTCAAACCGACGGTTTATATGGCGGCAATCGCAAGACCCGGTTGAGAATTCCATGGCGATGCCATAGTCCGACGGACCATACACAATGGTGATGGAGTTTGTCAATCTCATTGTCGGCGCCATGGTCAGCGGTTGATAACAATCAGGAGGGTGAATCTCTAAATGGATATCAAATCAGAAATCATCAGCATGGCCAAAAGCGCCAAATCGGCGGCGACAGCACTTTCCCGGGTCTCCTCTGTTGTTAAGAACAAGGCGTTGCTGCATATGGCGGAGGAACTCATCAAGCACAAAGATGATCTGATGGCGGAAAACGCAAAAGACCTGGAATACGCGCAAACCATTGGATTGTCTGCGGCCATGCTGGACCGACTGGCCCTGAAGGAAGCAACCATTGAAGGCATGGCCGGAGGCTTGCGTGAAGTAGCCGCCCTGCCTGATCCGGTGGGAAGGGTGACTTCCATGTGGAAAAGACCGAATGGGCTTCTGGTCGGCCGCATGAGAATTCCCTTGGGCGTCATCGGCATCATTTACGAATCCCGGCCCAATGTCACCTCCGATGCGGCGGCCCTTTGCCTGAAATCCGGCAACGCCGTCATCCTGCGGGGAGGTTCGGAAGCGATCCATTCCAACCTGGCCATTGCCCGGATCCTGCAGAATTGTCTGAAACAAGTCGGTATACCGGAAACAGCGATTCAGGTCATTCCCATGACGGAGAGGGAAGCGGTCTATGAGATGCTGCAACTGGATGAACTGATCGACCTCATCATTCCCCGGGGTGGCGAGGACCTGATCCGCGCCGTCGTCAGCCAGTCCAAAATACCTGTGATCAAACATTACAAGGGCGTCTGTCATATCTTCGTCGACGCCGATGCCGATCTCGACATGGCCATGGAAATCTGCATGAATGCGAAGGTACAGCGCCCGGCGGTCTGCAATGCCATGGAGACGCTGCTTGTCCACCAGGATATCGCCCCCCGTTTTCTGCCGGACATGGCGGCGAAATATCGGGCAGCCGGAGTTGTCTTGCGCGGTTGTTCCAAAACCAGGGAAATTATCCCCGGGATGGATGAGGCGACAGAGAAGGATTGGTATGATGAGTATACGGACCTGATCCTGGCTGTACGCGTCGTCACCGATCTGGACGAAGCCATGGCGCATATCGACCAATACGGTTCCCTCCACACGGAGTCGATCATCACGCAAAACTATGCCCATGCACAGCGATTTCTCAACGAAGTCAATTCCTCGACCGTCCTGGTCAATGCCTCGACCCGTTTCAGCGACGGCTATGAGCTGGGCCTGGGGGCGGAAATCGGAATCAGTACGACCAAATTACATGCCTACGGTCCCATGGGATTGGAAGAATTAACAACGACCAAATTCATCATCTATGGTAACGGCCAGATCAGGACATGAAATGGGGAATCCTGGGGGGGACATTTGATCCGATCCATATGGGCCATCTTCGCTGCGCCGAGGAGGTGAGGGAGATGTTCGGTCTGGACCGCGTCTTTTTCATCCCCGCCGCGCGGCCGCCCCACAAAACCCAGCATGAAATCATCGCCTTCGCTCACCGGGAACAGATGGTCCGCCTGGCCATCGCCGGAAATGCACATTTCGCATGTTCCGATGTGGAACAACAACGGGAGGGTCGATCCTACACCATAGACACCGTTTCTTATTTCCAGGATCAATATCCCCACGACCTGGAAATCTATTATATCGTCGGGCAGGATGCCTTTCAGGCTATCCAAACCTGGAAGGATTGGGAAAAATTGCTGACGATGTGTCATTTTGTCGTTATGACCCGGCCGGGATACGAGAACCGAAGTCTTGCTGGAATTGTCCCATCCACTTATGCCGCAGCGTTTAATTACCGGGAGCCGGATCGGGGATTTGTCGGGCCCCGGGGATATGCCATCTGTTTCCGGGAAGTCACATTCCTGGATATTTCTTCGAGCCGGATCCGGCAGGCTTTGGGAGAAGGGCGGTCAATTCGGTATCTCGTCCCTGATGCCGTGCTCGACTACCTGTCACGCCAGAACCTTTATCTTGACCGCTGAATCAATGCGTTCTTTGTGTTTTGAAATCATGAGACCTCGTGGTTATGCCTATCGGGGCGATTAATCAAACTCAACAACAAGACAGCACTTCAAGCCTTGGCATGATCGCCGTTTGTGATGTAAAAAAACAGTACGCTTTCAAAGGCTGTTTCACCTATAATGGAGATCATTTCCGGATGAGTGAACCGGCCGCCGGTCAGGAGAAACGGGCGTGGTTGCAGGAGCCATAACAATGAATCGTGAGGTCAGGCAGTACTATACGTCGAGGCTGAAGATGCGAAAATTGGACGCAGAAGGTTTGTACGAGAAGTTGAAATATTTTTACCTTTATTTCCGGGACGGCGATTATTTCAAAGAGAAACTGGGCATCAGGTCGGACATCCTGCCGGAGCGGGCCAAGAATAAGGCCGCCATGGTCTTGAAGTACCAAATCTTTCCTCTGGAATCCTGGTCACCGGAAAAAGTCGTGGAGGAGAAACTATTCGAAGCCATTGAGTTTCTTTACGATCATGTATCGCAGCCGGGCGAGTTGTGTGAGGTCCTTTCCTGTTGCTGTGTTGTCAGCCTGGAATATGACGGCTACGATACCGAGGCGGGCCGGGATGAGTTCCGCAGGGAAATGAACGGCATACTGATCGATTACAACGGCGGCTATGTTCTGCATGCAAACGGTGAGATAAACCCGGTGAAAGGTAATGGTGGTGCTTAGATTCAAGAGGGCTTTTCATCAAGCGGCGGCGGGACCATCCCGACTGACCGGGCATCCTTAGATACCAAAAGGCCATGGCGCATCGCATTTTAAAAACAGGCTATCATGACCTGGTGGAGCGGTTGAACCGCTTTCCCCAGGGTGCGCCGCCGTCTGAGTTGTTGTACCGGATCCTGCAGATTCTGTTTACGGAAAAAGAGGCGTCCCTGGTTGCACTGCTCCCCATTAAACCATTCTCGGCAAAGAAGGCGTCCCGGATCTGGAAGGTTCCCCTGGCCGAAGCGGAAAAAACCCTCGAACAACTGGCACAAAAGGGGATCTTGCTGGATATGGACCACAGGGATCGGACGCTCTACGTTCTTCCCCCGCCCATGGCCGGTTTTTTCGAGTTTTCCCTGATGCGTCTCCGAGGGGATATCGACCAGAAGCTGTTAAGCGAACTCTTTTACCAGTACCTTAACGTTGAGGAGGATTTTGTTCGGGCACTCTTTGGGACAGGTGAAACCCAAATGGGGCGGGTTTTTGTCCACGAACCGGCCTTGACAGGGGATAACGCCCTTCACGTTCTCGATTATGAACGGGCGAGCGAGGTGATCAGGACGGCAACCTCGCGAGGTGTAGGCTTGTGTTACTGTCGTCACAAAAAAAGCCACCTGGGACAGGCCTGCCAGGCCCCCCTGGATATCTGCATGACTTTTAACACCTCGGCGGCGTCATTGATCCGCCATGGTTATGCCCGATCCATCAGTGTGGAAGAGGGGCTGGACCTGCTCAAGCAGGCCTGGTCCCTGAACCTCGTCCAGTTCGGCGAAAACGTCCGGAATAGGGTGAGTTTCATTTGCAATTGCTGCGGCTGCTGCTGCGAGGCGATGATCGCCGCCCGGCAGTTCGGTTTTCTCCAACCCGTCCACACGACGAATTTTATTGCTTCGTTGCACAGCGATGATTGTTCCGGCTGTGGAACCTGTGTCAATGTTTGTCCGGTGAACGCCGTTTCCCTTGTTTCCGCCCAGGATCCACGGTATCCAAAGAAGAAAACGGCCCGGCTGGCCGGAAATGCCTGTCTCGGGTGCGGCGTCTGTGTGCGGAATTGCCCAAGCGGGGCGCTTTATCTGGCGCCCCGTGCGCAGCGGACGATTACCCCGGCCGATTCGGTGCATCGAACGGTCCTGATGGCGGTCGAACGGGGTAAACTTCAGCATCTCATCTTCGACAACCGCGTTCTTTTCAGCCATCGGGCCATGACAGCTGTATTGGGCGCCATTTTGAAGCTTCCGCCGATCAAACAAGCCATGGCCAACCGGCAACTCCGATCGCGTTTCGTCGATTTTCTGCTCAATCAAAATAAATCGTCCTGAAAAGTATGTTTTGCTCAAAATCCTGAATGATGGGTTTTCTTCATCTGCTTGACTTAAGTCAAGGCGAATGCGATTTGGAAAGCATCATAATAAGAGAAAAATCATCGAAAGGGGATGACGTCAATGGCGATATTGGATGAGACAAAAAATGAGATTCTTGCCGGTCTTGGTACGGTAGCCGAGGAGGCGACGGTAGAGCGCGTTGTCGTCGGAATCTTTTTTACGGGCGTAAAACTCTCAACCGGCACCGGGGGCCTCTGTTTTACACCCGTCAAGGAGATACCCGAAGCGGTTTGCTGCCCCAGTTCGGCCGGCCGGATCCGTGATCCCCGGCGCATAAACGGAACCGGTGCCGTGGCCCTGCTTGACGATTTATATTCCCGAGAACCGCTGCGGCGGGCAATCGGTGTTGCAGCACTCAATGCTTTGTCCGCCGCTTATTGGGAACGAAATGTTCCCGGCGACTATGAAATCAGGGGCAATACCGATGTCCAGGATCTGATTCCCGCAATGCCGGATAAGAAGGTGACGGTCATCGGCGCCCTGGCCCCGGTGTTGCAAAAACTGAAAAAGGGTGGCGGAACCTGGTGGGTTGTTGAGCAGGATCCCCGGACCCTGCGGAAGGATGAGATGGATCATTTCGTCCCTGCCGGACGTGCCGATGAGGCGATCGGGCAGGCCGATATTCTTGTCATCACCGGTGTGACGCTGCTCAATCACACCCTGGAGGGTATTCTCCAGAAGGCCGCCGAAGGCGCGGATATTTACCTCATGGGGCCCACGGCGGGCATGCTCCCGGAACCGCTTTTTGCCAGAGGGGTGCGGGTGATTGGGGGTATTCGCGTAAAACGTCCTGATGAAGTCCTGGATGTCCTGGCGGCCGGCGGGTCCGGCTACCATATCTTTGATGAACTGGCAGAACGGATTGTCCTGATCAGAAACTGAACCGTTCTATCCCGGCAAAACCTCCCGGAGAAATCGGCCGGTCGGACAGGTGGATTGGCGGGCGACCTTTTCCGGTGTACCCATGGCGATGATTTCTCCCCCCCCGGGTCCCCCTTCCGGTCCCATTTCGATGATATGGTCGGCGCACTTGATTACATCGAGATTGTGTTCAATAACGACGACGGTATTTCCCATGTCGACAAGGCGCAAGAGGATATCCAGGAGTTTTTGGATGTCGGCGAAATGAAGGCCGATCGTCGGTTCGTCCAAGATGTAAAGAGTGTTGCTGTTGATGCGTTTTCCCAGTTCACGGGAAAGCTTGATCCGCTGGGCTTCGCCGCCGGATAACGTCGTGGCGGATTGACCCAGATGGATATACCCAAGGCCGACGTCATAGAGAAACTGGAGTTTTGTCCGGATAACCGGGATATTTTCGAAAAAGGGAATGGCCTGGCTGACGGTCATATCGAGAATATCGGCGATATTTTTATCCTTGTAGCGGATTTCCAGGGTGTCCTGATTGAAACGCTTCCCCCGGCAGGTTTCGCACGTGACATAAACATCCGGCAGAAAATGCATTTCAATTTTAATCAGGCCGTTTCCTTCACAGGCCTCGCATCGCCCACCCTTGACATTGAAGCTGAAGCGGCCCGGTTTATAGCCCCGCACCCGGGATTCGGGAAGGCGGACAAAGAGATCCCGGATATGGGAGAAGACGCCGGTATAGGTGATAGGGTTGGACCGGGGCGTTCTCCCGATGGGCTGCTGGTTGATGAGGATAACCCGTTCGATGCCCCCCAGATCGGTGATATGCTGAATTTTCACGGTACCGCCTCTTTCGCCGGTCAGGCGCCGGGCCAGGACCCTGTAGAGCGTTTCAATGATCATGGAACTCTTGCCGGAGCCGGATACCCCCGTCACGGCGGTGAACAAACCGACGGGGATGGAAATATCAACGTTTTTCAGGTTGTTTTCGTGGGCGCCCTCGATGAGGATGCGCCTTGCCCCCGCCGGGCGTCGTTTGGCCGGAACGGCAATGCGTTCCTTCCCCGAAAGGTAAAGCCCCGTCAGGGAATCCGGACTGTGCAGGATTTCCTCCGGGGTGCCCTGAAAGACGACATGACCTCCCTGCAGACCCGCGCCGGGGCCCATATCGATGATCTGATCGGATGCGACCATCATATCGCGGTCGTGCTCCACCACAAGAACCGTATTGCCCATATCCCGCAGCCGCTTCAAACTCAGAATCAGACGCGCCGTGTCCCTTTGGTGGAGACCGATCGTCGGTTCGTCAAGAATGTAGAGAACGCCCACAAGACCGGAACCGATCTGGGAGGCCAGGCGCAGCCGCTGCATTTCTCCACCGGAGAGGGTGCCGGCGGAACGGGCCAGATTGAGGTAATCGACGCCCACATCCATGAGAAAGTGAATCCGTTCGCCGATTTCTTTCAAAATTTTCTCCGTGATGAACCGTTCTTGCGGCGAGAGGCGGATCGTTTCCAGGAAGAGGGCTGCTTCGCGGATGGAGAGGGTGCACAATTCGAAAAGGTTTTTCCCGCCCACGGTTACGGACAGGCTTTCTTTTTTCAGCCTGGCCCCCTGACAAGCGGGACAATCCCGGGAATTGATGTAGCGGTGGAGATCCATCCGGACGGCGTTGGAGGTGGTTTCCCGGTAGCGCCGGTTCAGTTCGGCAATGACGCCCTCGAAGGGTTTATCGTAGAAGAGCCTGCGTCCGCCACGGTCCAGATAGAACTGAATTTTTTGTTTGCCCGATCCTTTGAGAAGCACCTCTCTGACGGTTTCGGGTAGCTGTCCAAAGGCCATGTTGATGTCAAAGTGATAATGGCCGGCCAGGGCGTCCAGCATCTGGTGATAAGGCAGGGAGTTTCGGCCGGACCAGGGGGCAATGGCGCCCTGACGGATCGACAGATTGGGGTCGGGAACAATAAGTTCTTCATCGAAGAACATTTGCGTGCCCAGACCGCTGCATTCAGGACAGGCGCCGTAAGGGCTGTTGAAGGAGAACATGCGCGGAGCGAGTTCCGGCAGGCTGACGCCGCAGGTGGGGCAGGCGTATCGCTCGCTGAACAGGAGTTCCCGGCCCTCGGCGAGCTCGATCCTGACCAGCCCGTCGGAAAGGCGGGACGCCGTTTCCAGGGAATCCCGCAGGCGCTGACGAATCCCTTCCTTCATTACCAACCGGTCAATAACCACATCGATATCGTGACGCTTCTGTTTTTCAAGGACGATGTCATCCGTAAGTTCGTGAAGTTCTCCATCGACGCGGACCCGGACAAAACCGTCTTTGAGCAGTTTCTTGAATTCTTTCTGGAATTCTCCTTTCTTGCCCTGGATGAAAGGCGACAGAATGGTCAGACGGGTTTTATCCGGCAGTGCCAGGACGGTCTTGACCATCGTGTCGATGGTTTGGGATTGGATTTCCCGTCCACACTGGTAACAATGTGGAACGCCGATTCTGGCGTAGAGCAGACGGAGATAATCGTAAATTTCCGTAACGGTGCCAACGGTGGAGCGGGGATTTTGACTGGCCGTTCTCTGTTCAATGGCAATGGCCGGCGACAGACCTTCAATCGATTCCACTTCCGGTTTGTCCATCTGACCGATGAACTGCCGGGCATAAGTGGACAGGGATTCGACGTAACGCCGCTGACCTTCGGCATAGAGGGTGTCGAAAGCGAGGGAGGATTTTCCGGAGCCGCTGAGTCCCGTAATAACCACCAGTTTGTCCCGGGGGATTTCGAGCGTCAAGTGCTTCAGGTTATGCTGTGCAGCCCCTTTGATGCGGATACAATTCATGGGGGAAAACCTTCCATACTTCCATAAAAGAGGATGCCCCGGAAAAATGGCGGGGCATCAATTCGGACGGTCAAGGACCTGCTGGCCGCGGGCAGACATCCCCGCCGGATCATTCCTTGACGCTGATGTGGGCCTTCTTGCGAAGGTCGCTCATCCACTCCTCGATTTTCTTGTCCATTTTGGCGTCCAAGAGCTTATCCTTGATTTCATCACGTACGGATTCGATCATCCGGGTCCCTTCGCCCCGCTTGTCCGTCACGGTGATGATCGTAAAGCCCGCCGGAGATTCAATGACATCGCTGATTTCCCCCGGTTCCAGGGCAAAGGCGATCTGTTCCATCTCGGGGGGCATGATGCCTCTTTCGACGAATCCGATATCTCCGCCCTGCTTGGCTGTCGGGCCTTGAGAGAACTGCGAGGCCAGTTTATCGAAAGGCTCTCCGGCTTTCAGCCGCTTGAGAATCGCCTCCATATCACCTTTCATCTTCTGTTTTTTATCGTTGTCAAGTTTTTCCGGAAAGAGCAGGACGATCTGTTTGATCCGGACGGCTTGCTGACCCTCGTATTCCGCCCGGTGCTTGATATAGTACTCCCCGATTTCCTCATCGGTGACGGCGATCGCGGTTCGCAATTCGCGCCGGACAACCTTGGAGCGAACCATTTGCGTCTTGACTTCCTTTTTATAGCCTTCGAGGGACATACCTTCTTTGTCTAAAATCTTTTCAAAATCATTCATGGTAAGATTTTTTTGGGCAAGGATGGTCTCGATTGCTCCCGTGACGTCTTCGTCCGGAACTTTAATGCCCAGCCTGGCCGCTTCCTGTTCAATGAGGATATCATCGATCATCCGGTTGAGCATGCCCTCCTGGGCTTTCTTCAGGGCGCTTTCTCGTTCTTCTCCGCTTGTCTGGGCCGCGATTCTTTTCCGGATCGGCTCAAAGGCGCTGTTCAGATCCGACTGGGTGATCAGGGTGTCATTGACGACGGCGACAATGCGGTCCACAATCACCGCATGAACGGGACAGGCAAAAAATAAAAGTGTAAAAACCGTCAAAAGGGTTGTGCGCAATCCGGTTGACTTCATTTTTCCTCCTTGGTTGAAGAGCCTGGTTGTGGGACGAGGGCATTCAGCACCTCCCGGGCAAAACGAATGCGGTCCCCATCCGGTAACTTTGGTACTGGAATATACAATTTCAGCTCCGGCGTCAACTTCGTTCCTTTCATCTGTGTCCGGGAAAGCAAAAGAATTTTTCCCGGGTCCACCGGACTGTCCGGACTGAATTGAATGGTCAAGTAGTGGGAATCGCAGGTCATCTTGCGGCTTTTCAGCGTTTCCAGTTGATGCCGCAGACGGATTGTATGAAGCAGATTGTCCACCTCCGGCGGGATAAAGCCGTAGCAGTCCGTCAGTTCGTCTCGAATTTCCAGGAGTTCCGCCTCGGTGCGGGCGAGAGAAATGCGTTTGTATGTGAGGAGGCGACGGTGCTCGTCGGTCATGTACGCTTCGGGGATAAAAGCGGGAATGCCTAGGTGGATCTCCGCCTTGATCTCTTCCCGGGGCAGTTCTTCCCCCTTTAATTCCCGGATCGTTTTTTCCATGAGCTCCGTGTAGAGTTCATAACCGACCGCCGAGACATGTCCCGACTGCGACGTACCCAAAAGGTTGCCCGTTCCCCGGATTTCCAGATCGTTGGAGGCGATGCGGAATCCCGAACCGGGTTCAGAGAAGTCGATCAGCGTTTGGAGACGCTTCTGGGCGTCCCGGGAGAGCATCGCCCCTTTGGGAATGAGCAGATAGGCGAAGGCCTCTTCCCGCGAGCGTCCGACTCGTCCTCGGATCTGGTAGAGTTGGGAAAGGCCCAGACGGTCCGCCCGGTTGATAATCATCGTATTGGCCGAGGGAATATCAACACCCGAGGCGACAATGGTCGTACAGACCAGAATATCGAGATGACCTTTTACAAAGTTCACCATGGTCTCTTCAATCTCCCCGGGTTTCATCCGGCCGTGGACGACGCCGATGTTTGCCTCCGGGACCAGTTTTTCG
>CAZTYA010000004.1:0-7674 GCA_964617255.1 uncultured Syntrophales bacterium | reverse complement strand
AGCAAACGGGCCATGGTGAAGATCGACTGGATCCGGTCATGGAGAAAAAACACCTGGCCATGGCGATTGAGCTCATGCCGGATGGCCTCCCGGATGGTCTCTTCATTGAATTCGAGGACATAGGTCCGGATGGGCTGACGGTCTTCCGGGGGGGTATTGATAATACTCAGGTCTCGGATGCCGACCAAAGAGAGATGCAGGGTTCGGGGAATCGGCGTGGCCGACAGAGTCAGGACATCGACAAGGGTGCGGATTTTCTTCAGCCGCTCCTTGTGGGTGACGCCGAAGCGCTGCTCTTCGTCGATAATGACCAGTCCCAGGTTCCGGAAGGTCAGATCTTTCTGGAGAATGCGGTGGGTGCCGATAACAATGTCCACTGCACCCCGGTTTACGGCCTCGACGATTGCCGCCTGTTCCTTTCTGGTTTTCAGGCGATTCAGAACCTCGATGCGCAGGGGATAATCCTGTAGGCGGCGGACAAATGTCTGGTAATGCTGTTCTGCGAGAATGGTCGTCGGCACGAGGACGGCGACCTGGCGACCATCCATGGCGGCCCGGAAGGAAGCCCGCAGGGCCACTTCGGTTTTGCCGAACCCGGCGTCGCCGCAGATGAGACGGTCCATCGGCTTTTCCTGGGCCATATCTCCATGAATATCTTCAATGGCCCGAACCTGGTCCGGCGTTTCCTCATACTCGAAGGCGGCGCAGAACTCTTCGTAAAGCCGGTCGGGAGGTGAAAAGACCTCTCTTTCGACTACTTCCCGGGCGGCATAGATGGAGACCAATTCTTCGGCGACATCCCGGATCGATTTCTTGACCCGTTCCTTGACCGTTTCCCAGGAGGTGCCTCCCAGACGCTCCAGTTTGGGTGTATATCCATCGGGACCGATATAGCGCTGGATCTGCTCGAGACGGTCAACCGGAATATAGAGCCGGTCATTTTCCGCGTATTCGATCAACAGAAAATCGTTTTCGATTTCCGCCACGGACATTTTCTGCAGCCCAAGGTAAATCCCGATGCCATGGTCCTTGTGGACGATGAAATCACCTTCGGTCAACTCACCGAAAGATTTGAGAAAATAGCCTTCCCGGGCCGGTCTGGTGATACGTTTGTTTTGTTTGCGGCCGAAAATATCTTCTTCCGAGATGACCGTGAGGTGCAGCTCAGGAAAGTGGAATCCACCCGTTACCTTGCCTTCCAACAGGAGCAGACGTCCGGGAGGGCGGTGGTCCGTCACCAGATCCAGAAAAGAGACGTCCGGTTCTTTGCGGCCCGGTTTTAAACCGTATCCTTCAAGCAAATGCGCCATCCTGGGGATATCTTCTTTCCCCGGGCACAGGAAGACGACCAGATCACCGTCTCCCAGCCTTTCCCGGATCCTTTCGGCCAGCGGGTAAAGGAGGCCTTCCGCAGCGACCGGGCCTTCCCTTTTCATCAGTCCCATTTCCGCCGTGTGAAACAGCAGGGGCGAAGGTTCGGCGGTCTTGGTGTCGGAAAATGAAGTGGGCTGAAGTTGCAATGCTTCATGGCTTACTTGAGGAAAGGGGGCCAACCGCATCTTCAGATCTGTCGGTGCGAGATGAAAGGCTGCGATATCGACGAAAAACTTGTTTTCATGGCGGGCCTGTAACAAAAAACGATTGGTCGTGTTTTCCAGGTCTTCCAGCGACCTGGCCATGGAGGAAGCGTCATCAAAGAAGAAAAGCTCCTGCCCCGAGCAGTAATCGAAGAAGGCACCCAGCGTTTCCACCGGTTGGTCAGTGAAGGCAGTCTTGGCGTCGGGACCGTAAAACAGAGCAAGGTACATGGGATTCAAGGACGACAGGAGATCGTTGTTGATCGCTTCCGTCAGATGATCCTTCAGCTGACGCGGCAGTTCAAGATCGTTGGCGCGGAGGCGGATGTTCCGGACGGCCCGTTGTTTTCTCCGATCCGTCAGAATCAGTTCACGGACAGGGACGATTTGGAACGCCAGCGTTTCCCCGGACGAACGCTGCGAAACGGGATCGAACTGGCGGATGGACTCTATTTCGTCACCCACCAACTCAATGCGGAAAGGGTTCGCCGCATCGGGGGGGTAAATGTCAACGATGTTTCCCCGGGCGCTGAATTCGCCTCTTTCTTCGACCAGGGTTTTTTTTGTGTACCCGCCGGAGAGGAGCTTCTGCGCCAGATCGTCCCGGTCCACCATATCACCCAGAGAAATGGTTTTCATATAGCCCGTGAACACGCGGCGGGGAATGATCTTTTGCACCAGAGCGGGCAGAGAAGTAACCATGAGGCAAGGTCGATTTGACAAGAGGGCCGAGAGGGCTTCCATCCGGGCCAGTTCAATTTCCTTCTGGATTGCGAAAAAATCGGCCGTAAGGATATCCCAGGCGGGGTAATGAAGGACGTCGGTCTGGTTGGAGAAGACCCGGCAGTCCCGGTAAAAATCCCGGGCGTCCTTTTCGGTTCCTAAGACGGCGATGAGCGATTCATCCTGCGACGCGAACAGAAGCGATGCCAATAAACTCCGGGAAGAACTGTGCAGCCCTCCCAAAGTTGTTTTCGGCCTCGATCGCAAGCGTTCCCGGAGCATTCCCAGGGGGGAATGGGATGGAAATGACTTTTGTGCAATGATCTTTCTCACGGGCAAAACCGGTTTTTTAACGAATATAAATGTATTACTTCGGCTCGGAAAGGGACAGCATCCTTTTCAGGGAAGCAAGAGCGGCCAGCCGCTTTTCTTCCGCGATGGCCACGACGGGTTTCATGTTGAGCAAGGCGGCATGGATATCTTCCAGGGTCGTATACTTCATTGTTTCACAGACCAGGTGATCTGCCGCCGGCACCAAGAGCTTACCGGGGTTGTCCTTTTGCATGCGCACGAGAATACCCACTTCGGTGCCGACGATAAACGCGGGACGGTCCGATTGCTGAACGTATCTCAGCATGGCGGCGGTAGAACCGACGAAATCCGCCATATCCAGCACCTCGGGTCGGCATTCGGGATGGGCAATGAACAGGGCGTCGGGATAGGCATTTTTACGCGTGCGGACCTCGTTCGGAGTCAGGGCCTGGTGGACGGGGCATGACCCGCCCCAGGGAATGATCGGACGCTCCGTGAAGCGAGCCGTATAGCGAGCGAGATTGCCGTCGGGGACCATGAGAATTTCTTTCTCCATGGGGATCGATTCCACTATGTGCCGTGCGTTTGCCGATGTACAACAGATATCGCTCAAAGATTTAATTTCTGCCGTGGAATTAATATAGGTGACGACCGTTGCGGCCGGGTGATCTGCTTTCGCTTTCTGCAGCGCCTCCGGGGTAATGGTATCCGCGAGCGGGCAACCCGCGTCGGGCCTTGGGATCAGGACGGTTTTATCCGGGCACAGGATCGCGGCGCTTTCTGCCATGAAATGCACACCGGCGAAGACGATGACTTCCGCCTGCGTTTTCGAAGCTTCCAGACACAGGGCCAGGGAGTCGCCCAGAAAATCGGCAATCTCCTGCACTTCCGCTCGCTGATAGTAATGGACGAGCAGAATGGCATTCTTCCGGCGCAGGAGGTCAATGATTTCATTCTGCAAAGGTGAGAGTGTCATATGTTTCCTCGTTACGGGTAAATTCCTCTTTTTAATATCGAAAAAGGCCGTCAAGCGAGGTTGCTATAATACAACCGAAATTAATTCAAGGCCTAAATCGGGAAGTTCTGTCGGCGGGGCAAGGTTTTCCTTGCCGCCGTCTGGTCGTCATTATATAAGATTTCCACGCCGTGCGAAAATTAACGCCATGCACCGCTTTGAGAAGAGAAGCCTTTATCATTTGAGCGCGATCTAAGAGCAAACGATGAATCAAATTCAATATTTATGCCTGCGATGGAGGGGTGTCGCTGGCGCGATCCTGGCCCTTTTCATATTGGTCCTTTCGCTCTATCCCTTTGCGTGGGCTGCAGACTCCTTTCCTGCCGCCACCGGTGCGGTGAATGATTTTGCCGGTGTCATTCCGGCGGAAGCGGCGGCGCGCATGGCCCGTTTATCTCAGGAGGTGTTGGAAAAAACCGGAACGGCGGTTGTTGTGGCCACGGTCAAGGATGTGGGCGACAATGAACCCGACATGTACGCCAATGAACTCTACCAGGCCTGGGGAATCGGGAAAAAAGGAGAAGACAAGGGGGTGTTGATTTTTCTCGCCCTCCGGGAGAGAAAAATCAGGATTGAAACGGGTTATGGGGTGGAAGGTATTCTACCCGACGGACTGGTTGGGGAAATCCTGGACCGTTATGTCACGCCCTACTTGAAAAAAGATGACTACGGCACGGGCCTGGAAAATGCCGTGGCGGCTGTGTCGCAGGTGGCGGCCAAGGATGCGGGAATTACCCTGGAGGGGAATGCCACAGTCAGGGCAATCGCCCGGACCAGACCGGACAATCGCGGGAACATCTTGCCCCTGCTTCTTTTTTTTCTGGTCATGCTTCCACTGCTCTTCACCCGGCAGGGCAGGGCGATGTTACCCTACCTGATTCTGGCCTTCCTCAGCGGCGGTCGGGGCGGTGGAAGTGGCGGGTTCGGCGGATTCGGCGGTGGTTACGGCGGGTTCGGCGGCGGGTCGAGCGGCGGCGGTGGGGCAAGCCGGGGTTTTTAGGAGAAAATAACATGGAAAAAACAATCAAAAAACCGGAGGATATCTTTCCGGAAATCACCGGACAGCTTCAAACAGCATTCGGGAAGGACCTGCAATCCATTGTCCTTTACGGAAGCGGCGCTTCCAAAGCCTATGTGCCCGGCCGGTCGGATCTCAATTTCCTCGTCATGGTCACGGAAGAGGGGATGAAAAACATGAAACGACTCCATGATCTGATCGGCGGCTGGCAGAAAAGACGGATTACAACACCGCTGATCATGTCGAAAACCTTCCTGGAGAATGCGCTGGACGTCTATCCTGTCGAGTTTCTGACCATGCAGGCGCAGCATGTGCTGGTCTATGGTGATGATCCGCTGTCAGCTCTTGCTGTTGACCGGACCTGCCTGAGGTTGCAATTGGAGCGGGAAATCAAAGGGAAATTGCTCCATCTCCGACAGGGTTATCTGGACTCGGAAGGCCAGGCGAAAAAGCTCCGGGACTTGATCAGAATTTCTTTGGTGGCTTTTCTATCCCTTTTTGCCGCCATCCTTTACCTGAAAGAGAAACCGATTCCGTCTGCACGGCATGCATTGATCCGCGATGCCTGTGTCCTTGCGGGAATCGACGGCGATATTTTTATCCGGTGCCTTGAGATTAAGGAAGAGACGGCGAAAGATGACTTGAAAGCGGTGGCGCTCCTGTTCGACCAATATCTCTTGGAAGTCGGTAAGATGGATAATTTTATCAATCAGTTGAAAGCGGAATGAAATTAAACAAATAACATAATAAGGAGGTGTCGTATGTCAAAAGGGAAAATGGGACTGATTGTGGCCGGTATCATTCTCTTGATTCTGATCGTTTCTTTGTATTCGTTTTTCAAGGGAACCTATAACAACTTCGTGACACGCGATGAAACGGTCAAGACCGCATGGGCCCAGGTGGAAAACCAGTTGCAGCGCCGTTACGATTTGATTCCCAATCTCGTGGAGACAGTCAAGGGTTATGCGAAGCAGGAAAGAGATGTCTTCGTGGAAGTCACCAACGCCCGGGCTAAAGTCGGCGGGGCGGGCAGCGTACCTGACAAGATCAGCGCTAACAACGACCTGACCTCTGCCCTGAGCCGTTTGTTGCTTGTTGTCGAACGGTACCCTGATCTGAAATCCAATCAAAATTTTATGCGCCTACAGGATGAACTGGCCGGAACGGAAAACCGTATTGCCGTGGAGCGGAAGCGCTACAATGATGCCGTACAGACCTACAATATCGCCGTTAAAAGTTTTCCCGCCAACATCCTCGCCGGCATGTTCGGGTTTGCTCCGGCTACCCTATTTGAAGCCCCCGCCGTGGCCAAGGCGGCGCCGCAGGTAAAATTTTAGCGGAAAGCTTTGATGAGAAGGGACAACCACGAATTTTTTTGTAAGAGAAGATTGAAAGGGGGTTCGGTCCACCGTCATTTTTTATCGATGGTAAACTGAAATATAAGGAGGTTGTTTATAAAAATCCGGTTTTGTTAACTATAATTGCTGCCCCGGAGAAAACAAGAGACCGGTTGCATAGGCGAGCACACAGGTCTTTGCTATTTAAAAGCGGGAACAATCATCTCCCTGTCGATTTTATCGGCGTCGCTGGCGTTGAATTCCATGATGCGCTTGAGATGGAAAAAGCTTTCCTCGTCCATGGAGGTAAAACTGATGGCTGTTTCGTCGGTGCCGACCCGCAGGATTTGACCGGCAAGGTCGATTTTCGTCTCATCGTTTAGTCTTATCCTGACGGTGCAAGGTGCGTTTTTTTGAAAAGAAGGGGCGGTGACGCAGAGCACCCCCGTCAGGCTCAAATTGACCATTTCCGCCCGATGCTCCTCTTCGCCGCACCGGATTACCATTTCGAACTGGACGGGAACCCGGGTCCGCTTTCTCCGCTCGTCGCTCATAGCGCTCCTCCTGAAGATCGAATTTATTTTTTTATCTCAAATTAAATTTATAGGATGCATCAAGACATCTTGGTCTCTCCGTCGGCAATTTGCTGCAAGGCCGACTTGTTCAGAATTCTCACGCGGGCGCCTTCGGTTTTCAAAAGCCCCAGGCGAGCCATCCGGGTCAGAATCCGGGATAAGGTTTCCGGAATTGTACCCAGCAGAGCCGCCAGTTGACCTTTGCTGACCTCCAGGTCCAGATCTTCTGCTTCCGGTGACTTGTCGCTCAGGAAAAGCAAATAAGCGGACAGACGTCCCGGGACTTCCTTTAGGGACAGGTCCTCGATCAGTCCGGTAAACTTTCTCAAGCGGATGGACATCACCGCCAGCATGTTCAGGGCAAGAGCAGGGTCCCGCCGGATGATGCCGATAAAACCGTCACGCGGGATAAACAGGCATGTCGTGTTGGCGTTGGCCTTGGCGTTTGCCGGAAAGTCATGTCCGGTGAAAACGGCGACTTCGCCGAAGGATTCGCCGGGACCAAAAAGGTGAAGAATCTGTTCCTTTCCTTCCACGGAAATTTTATAGATTTTTACCTGACCCGTGTTGACAATGTAAAATCCGTTTCCTTCATCCCCTTCCAGAAAAATGACTTCGCCCCGGCGATAAGTACGCTGCTGCACAATATCAGCAACATTGCGTAGTTGATCGCGCTCCAGCCCTTCAAAAAGTGAAATGGTCCTGATCTGCTCCAATGGATTCATGGGCTGCAGAATAGGGGGTTTAACACCGCCTGTCAAAGCATATTTACACGAGAGCGTTTGCATTCATAAGGTGCAATCGGCAAGAGAGTGAATGCAGAGGCCTGTTGGTTATTTCGCTGCTTCCGAACATGCTGCTACGTTATCCATGGCTCCATGCAGGGGCAAATGGAAATACAACAACAAAATGGTTGTCGCCACACCGTTCTTGCTTAAACGGTCAAGACCACAGTGATATTTGCGTCCTCTTCAGATGACAGGACAATACCTTATGTCGACATCAAAATATGGTTGATGCCTGATGGATAATAATCATTGTCCCTAGTTCAATCTGGCCCTGTGCGTCTGAATCCAGAAGACGATTTCAGGGGCGGTCGTTTACTAAGGAATCGCGG
>CAZTYA010000003.1:18323-22590 GCA_964617255.1 uncultured Syntrophales bacterium | reverse complement strand
GTGATGTCACCGCGCTCCGGAGAAAATAGACCGCCTGTTCCCCCGTAGCCGGGTCCTTGACGTAGGTGCGGAGGTTCATCTGGGTATAGTTGAAACGTGGAAAAGGAAGCCATGAGGCATGGACATTACGGCACTGCAAAACGACTATGGAGACAAACGCCCGATTTTCACCCGCCGTGGCCAGGGAAAGGGACCGCGGAACAAATGGGCGCAGGTCTGTTGCCGGTATCTCATAGGTCAGATACAGCACATGGTTGAGGATCATATCGATCCGCATAAGATGGTGAGTCAGTCCCAAGTCTTTTCCCTCTTTTCCCTGTTCATGGCGTGAATTATATAGTATTTTCAGCATGCTGCACAGCAAATTGAACCGGTGTCACGACAGGGGCAGGGAGTATGAAGATTCTCATTGCCGGCGGAACGGGTTTCGTCGGCCGGACCGTCATGAAAACACTCTCCGGGCAGGGTCATCGGATTGTGGTTCTAACCAGGGGGATGGGGGTGTGGACGCCGCCGGTACCGGACGTTGAGATTCTTTCCTATGACAACCCGGACCGGGATGCTTGGCGAAAACAAATCGCCGATCATGATGTGGTCATCAATCTGGCGGGCGCCTCCATTTTTCGCCTCTGGAGTTATCGTGGGAAATCCGAGATCTACAGAAGCCGGGTGCTGACGACACGGCTCCTCGTCGATGCGCTGACGGCTTTTCCGGAAACCAATACCACCCTCTTCAACTGCTCGGGCATTGGGTACTATGGCTTCCGCGGTGATGAACCCTTAGATGAGCATGCGCCTCCGGGCGTGGATTTCCTCGCTCAGGTTGCCCGGGCCTGGGAACGGGAGGCCCTGCGGGCACGCCCCCCCGGCAGGAGGGTCGTCTTACTGCGTCTGGGTCATGTTCTGGGAGAACAAGGCGGCGTCCTGCAGAAACTGAAGATCCTGTCGCGGGTACGTTTGCTCGCTCCCTGGGGTCATGGCCGTCAGTGGTTTGCCTGGATTCATGAGCAGGATGTGGCATCGGCCGTTTCCTTTCTGCTGGCGCATCCGGAAATCTCCGGACCGGTCAACCTGACCGCTCCCTATCCGGTAACCCTTGTCGAGCTGACGGCCACCCTGAATCGCCTGAGCGGTCGACGCCCTCTGGTAAACCGCATCCCAGCCTGGCTGATCCGCTTCGGCATGGGGGAGCTTGCCACCCTGTTTTTAACCGGCCAGCGGGCGGTTCCGGCAAAGCTTCTGGAACAGGGGTTTGACTTTCAGTTTCCTGAGCTGGATGCGTCCCTGCCCCCCCTGATCCGTAAGCCTTCTTGAGCGATGCCGGTTACGGCGGTCTCCAGGTTTTTGCTTGCCGCGCCACCGCCTTCCTGATATTTTCCGCCGAGCGAAATAAACGGAAACAAGGACACCCCTGAGAAAGGAACGCCTATGGATGAAAAAGTCAGACAGGCCATTTACCGGCAGGTCGAACAGGAACCCTTTGCGCAGAAGTTCGGGTTAAAACTGCTTACCCTTGATGAGGGTTACTCAAAAGTAGAAATGAAATTTACGGCCGACATGGAGAACATCTTCGGCCAGGCCCACGGCGGTGCTCTTTTCGCCCTGATCGACGAGGCATTTGAGACGGCGTCCAATTCCCACGGCACCATGGCCGTCGCACTCAACATGAACATCACCTACACATCCGGACCCACGGAGGGTGCTACGTTAACGGCCGAAGCAAGAGAAACAAACAGAACGAATAAAACGGCTCTTTACGAAATCAGGGTCCGGGAGGAAAACCGGCTTATTGCCTCCTGCCAGGCACTGGTTTACAGGCTCGGGAAACCCCTGCCGTTTCTGGAACAGGCATGAATGGTGACCGGTTCCTGTTACTGGTGCGGCAAGTAAGCATCGATAATGTCATGCCGGACTTGGAGATTGTGTCATAATTACCATAATGGTCCTTTCGAGCGAATGCGAGAAATCTTAATGTGCTGAAATAACTTAACTTAATGATTACTCCCTGCGGTCAAATGACAAAATACCCGTTGCGGCAGGTTCTTTTGATTCAGTAGCCATTTAAATTTTCTCTGGATTCCATCTTTCGCCGGAATAGCAAAATTAGCAGAAATAGCCCAAAAATCCTTCTTGTAGATTAAACAGGAGTTTTCTGATGGCCTTTTTGACCGATCCCCAGGTTTGGGCGGCCCTGGTTACCCTGACCGCTCTGGAAATCGTTCTTGGAATCGATAACATCATTTTTATCTCAATCCTCTCGGACCGGCTCCAGGTGCATCAACGAAACAAGGCACGGATCATGGGTCTGGGTCTCGCGATGCTTACCCGGATCGCACTCCTTTTTTCGCTGACATGGCTCATGAAGATGACGACTCCACTGTTTACAATACTGGGTAGTGAAATCTCCGGTCGGGATCTGATTCTCATTTCCGGCGGTCTTTTCCTGATGGGGAAAAGCACCGTTGAAATCCACGAAAAGCTCGAAGACGCGGAGGATCATCTGAAGATTCGTGCGGCGACCTCTTTCATCGGCGTCCTGACTCAAATTGCGCTGCTGGATATCGTCTTTTCACTGGACTCGATTATTACGGCTATCGGGATGGCCCGTCAGTTGGCCGTCATGGTCATTGCCATCGTACTGGCTGTCGGGTTCATGATGGTCTTTTCCGGAACTCTGTGCACCTTTATTGACCGCCATCCCACGCTCAAGATGCTTGCCCTGAGTTTTCTGATTTTGATCGGCGTGGCCCTGGTGGGAGAAGGGCTCGATATGGAAATTCCCAAGGGATACATCTACTTCGCCATGGCCTTTTCCGTGGCTGTGGAAATGTTGAACATGAAGGTGAGAGGGAAACAACCGCCGGTGGAAGGTCCGGACCGCCAGGCCTCAAAAGAGGCCACAGAGACCATCGTTTAAGATATCAGATTAATTGACGGGAACCCGCTTGTTGCAACGGTAAGTGAGTTGTTAATCAAATACGGAGAGAAAAGAATTTAGAAAGATTTCGTTCCGGAGAACAGGTTGGTCACCCTCTCTCCGGAACAGTCTTCGGGAATCTAACACTGGGCTTTCCTGAAAAAACCCTGCAGGAACTCCGCATCCAGAGGTGAAAGATCAAATTTCATCACCGCCTCGTTAATCAATTTGTTCAAAGAAACATCCGGTTTCTCCTCATGAGTTGCCGAAATCCATTTTACCGCCTTCCGAATCGCTTCCCCCTCCGGCATCACTGTCGCCATAAACACTCCTCCTTCACATCATGAATTATAATAAGATGAGGGTCCCGGGACCCTTTTCCCGCACGCTTCAGAATTTCTCACCGCCAATATAATCGGCTCCCGGAAAAAAAGAAAGGGGCCTTTTTATGCAAAAGATGTTTTAAATAAAAAAAGGGCGGTCGAGCGGTCCTCAGAAAAACCGACCCCGACCATCCCTTATTGTAACTGATGGAACCAAATGGCTTTCTGCTGCCGCTGTTGACTCCGTTCCTACATCACAACACCATAATCCTTGCCGTATTTCGCCACAACGAAATCAATATCCTTGTCTCCCCGACCGGATAGATTGACTAAAATGGTCTGGTCTTTTCCGAGTTCCTTGGCCAGTTTCATGGCATGGGCCACCGCATGAGCGCTTTCCAGAGCGGGAATGATCCCCTCGGTCCGGGAGAGCTCGAAAAAGGCGTCGATGGCTTCCCGGTCACTGGCGGTCACATACTTGACCCGGCCGATGTCTTTCAGGAGGCTGTGCTGGGGACCGACGCCGGGATAATCCAGGCCGCTGGCCACGGAATATACGCTCAGCGGATCGCCTTTCTCATCCTGAAGCAGATAGGATTTGAACCCATGCAGGACGCCCGGCGTCCCCATAGAAAGGGTGGCCGCATGCTCGCCGGGCTTCAGGCCCACGCCGGACGGCTCAACACCGTAGATGTTGACCCTTTCGTCCTCGAGGAATGCCGTGAACAGCCCCATGGCATTCGACCCGCCGCCGACACAGGCGACAAGATTATCCGGCAGCTTACCGCTTTTTTCTAGAAACTGTTCCCGTGCCTCCCTGCCGACGATCTGCTGAAAATCCCGGACCATCATCGGGAAGGGGTGGGGGCCGACCACGGACCCGATGGCGTAGAGCTGATTCACCGGGTCTTTGAGATACGCCTCGAAGGCTTCATCGACGGCCTCCTTGAGTGTCCGTTGTCCCCTGGAAACCGGGATCAGATTAATGCCTAAAATCTTCATCCGGACAACGTTCGGTTTTTCCTTG
>CAZTYA010000003.1:10508-18313 GCA_964617255.1 uncultured Syntrophales bacterium | reverse complement strand
GCATTCCAGACCGAGCAGGACCGCCGCCGTCGCCAGGGCGACGCCGTGCTGACCGGCCCCGGTCTCCGCGATGACCTTCTTTTTGCCCATCCTTTTGGCCAGAAGCGCCTCGCCCAGGCAATGGTTGATCTTGTGGGCGCCGGTGTGGTTCAGGTCTTCCCGCTTAAGGTAAATCTGTGCACCGCCGATTTTGTTCGAAAGGTTCCGGGCATGCGTCACGGGGCTTGGCCGGCCGACGTAATCCTTATAAAGGGCGTAAAGCTCTTCCTTGAAACTGGGGTCATCCTTCAGGGTATTGTATGCCGTGGTGATTTCTACCAGAATTTTTTCCAACTCCGGGGGCACATACCGCCCGCCATATTCGCCAAAACGCCCCTCACCATTGGGCATAGCGATGTCTTGAATCTGAGAACTCATTGAACCTCCTTCATTTTATCGAGAATTTTCTTGACCAGGGAATTTTCCGCCTTCAACACCTTCGAACCCCGGGTGATTTTACAGAGACTCATCCGGTGACGGGCAGCGATACTGCGCTGAGTTTTGCCTTCGTGTAGTTCTTTGAGGAGTTGCCAGCGCAGCTCAATGTCGGCAATTTCCTTGGCTGTAAACATTTCGCGCAAAAACGTATCCATCTCTCGCCTGTCCGTAATCTCAGTGAAAATCTTGATTAATTCTTCTTTCGTTTCCATGTGTTTACGCCACCCCCTGTTTCTGCGGGCAGAAACGTACTAAACGCGGGCATGAATTGCAAGGTTTTTTTGGCTGCTGGTGTATTTTTTCTCGGCAGGTATCAGCTCCACTGGTCGCGACAGCGGCCGGTTTTATATCATGGCACATGCAAGGTTGTACCAGCCATGCAACTAAGGGCTTCATTTATATTGTTTTTCTGATAGAATGCTTCATCTCAAGCAGGAGGAGGGAAATGAAACTCCAGTCAGCCGGTGCGGTGATTACGGGTGGAGCAATGGGGATCGGTCTGGCGACCGCCAAACGCCTGATCGGAGAAGGCAGCACAGTCACCCTGTGGGATATCAACCCCGAAGCTCTGAAACAGACAGAGAACCTGCTGAAAACGGCAGGGGGGAAAATTTATGCCCACGTTCTGGATATCACAGATAAAGAAGCCGTTTATCACGCTGCCGACCAGGCCCGCCGGGACATGGGCCGGGTGGATATCCTCATCAACAACGCCGGTTACGTTGCCGGGGGAAGCCTGCTGGAGGGAAGCGACGAGGTCTGGGAACGAACGATCCAGGTCAATCTGACGTCCATGATCTATACGATCCGTGCCTTCCTGCCGGAAATGTATGCCCGAAATGCGGGTCATATCGTCAACATTTCCTCTGCCGCCGCCACCCTTGGAGTGCCCGGTCTTGCAGTCTATGCGGCAACCAAGTGGGCCGTCTGGGGTTTGACGGAGTCGATGCGGATGGAGGCCTATGAGGCCGGTAAAACGGGTGTCCGCTGGTCGTCGGTCCATCCAAGTTATATCAGCCATGGCCTGTTCGAGGGTGCGAAACTCCGAGGTCTGGGAAACCTGATTGTCCCGCGCATTCCTAACCACGATGTCGTCGCTCGGGCCGTCGTTGACGGGGCGCTGAAAAAGGGACGCTACAGCCCGAAAAGGCCCCGGACGGTCAATATGACACTGCGTTTCCGTGCTATGATGCCCGATTCCTGGTTTCAGCGGTTTTTGATTCTTTTCGGCGTCCCCGGCAGCATGTCTTCCTGGAAAGGTCGGCGCTAATCTCCCCTCAACACTTTCGCACATTAGGGTGAATCATGGAAAAACCGATAGGATCCATTAACAACCCGGCCACAGGAGAAGTAATCGCCATCCGGCAGCAACACACCGAACAGGATCTGTTTTTGGCGGTCGCCAAAGCGCAGCATGCACAAAAGTCCTGGGAAAAACTCTCTTTTTCGCAACGGGGACGTTATATCCTGGCCATGCGCAACTATCTGGTTCGGCATGCCGACGACGCAGCGGCTATCATCTCCGCCTGCACTGGAAAACCGTCCATTGAAGCCCTGGCTACAGAGGTCATTCCGGCGGCACTGGCCGCCGGTTACTATGCCGCCAAGGCCCAAAAATTTCTCAAAAGGGAGCGGCTCATGCCGGGGAATCTCCTTTTCGCCAACAAGGTCTCCTATATCGATCAGGTTCCTTACGGAGTCGTCGGCATCATCAGCCCCTGGAATTACCCTTTCTCCATTCCCTTTCATGAAGTCATGATGGCTCTGATGGCGGGCAATGCCGTGGTGCTGAAGGTTGCAACTCAGAGCCAGACAGTCGGTATTCTCATCAGCGACATGATAAAAGCCTCCGGGCTCCCGGCGGATCTTATTTCCCTGATTCACCTGCCGGGCAGCAGCGCCGGCCCTGCCTTTATCGCCTCCGGCATCGACAAGCTCTTCTTTACCGGATCGGTTGCCGTCGGAAAAGAACTGATGGCGGCGGCGGCGAAGCGTCTGCTGCCGGTCTGTCTGGAATTGGGGGGAAACGATGCCATGATCGTCTGTGCCGATGCTAATCTTAACCGTGCCGCCGGAGGCGCCGTCTGGGGGGGATTTTCGAATGCAGGCCAATCGTGCGGCGGTGTTGAAAGAATTTTTGTTGTCGGGGAAGCCCATGACCGGTTCGTCGAGCTCCTCACGCAAAAAACGCTTCTCCTGACCGATCCGCAGGTAAGAGAAGGTGAATGCGCCCGTTGCGCCATGACCACGAAAGATCAGTTGGAGAAAGTTCAGGAACTCCTGCAAGACGCCCTCGCCAAGGGAGCTAAGATCGCCGCCAGCGTCCCCTTCTCCGGTGCCTCCCCGGCGGGTCTCTTTCATCCCGCCGTGGTTCTGACCCATGTAAATGGATCGATGCGGCTGATGAACGAGGAGATTTTCGGGCCACTCATGGCCGTCATCGCCGTGGAAAATGAGGAGGAGGCCGTTATGCTGGCCAATCGCTCCTCCCTGGGTCTCACGGCCTCCGTCTGGTCGCAAAACCGCAAAAAAGCCCACGCCATCGCCTCACGTCTTGAAGTCGGCACGGTGACCATCAATGATCACCTGATGAGCCACGGCCTGGCGGAAACACCGTGGGGGGGCTTCAAGGAATCGGGTATCGGGCGCTCCCACGGCAGCCTCGGCCTTCGGGAAATGACCCGTCCCCGCGTTGTTATCGACGATTATCTGCCGGCGGTACAGAAAAACATGTGGTGGCATCCTTACGGTCCGCAGGTCTACAATGGCTTGCGGGATGTGCTGCATTTCCTCTACGGTCCGGCCGTTTTACAGCGGATAACGGGCCTGATCGGCATGGGCCGGCTCTTTCTGCGTACCTTCCGCTCAGTTTAATCAAGATCACCTTTTTCAAGGAATTTGGCCCCTGCAAAAAAAGTCTTGACATTAGAACGTTCGTTCTAATATAACGGAGCCATCCAGTGAAACGGGATGGTGCCATGAACGACAGACGAACAACGCAAAGTGTTTTTCGCGATATTGAAACATTTCTCCGGGAAAACCGGCGCATGCCCACATACGGAGAAATGATGGAGGTCCTGGGGGTCCGTTCAAAAAGCGTCGTCCATTTCTGGGTGGGAAAACTTCTGGCGGCAGGACTCCTGGTCAAGGACGCGGGCGGCTTCCTGAAACCTGCCCGCACCACCACGGGTCTTCCCCTGGTCGGTTCCGTTCAGGCAGGCCTCCCGTCCCCGGCGGAGGAAGATCTCCGGGACGTCATTTCCCTGGATGAATATCTGGTCAACCGGCCCGATTCCTCTTTTCTCCTATCCGTTCAGGGAGACTCCATGAATGGTGAAGGGATCAAGGAAGGAGACCTGGTGATCGTCGAACGGGGCCGTGAACCGAAAAACGGCGACATCATTCTGGCCGAAGTGGACGGAGAATGGACGATGAAATATTTCCGCAAGGAGGGGAAAAATGTTGTCCTGGAGGCTGCGAATCCCCGATATGCTCCCATCCATCCCCGGCAGGAACTCCGGATCGGCGGCGTCATCACCGCCGTGATCCGCAAGTACATGCGCTGATATAATATAATAATTATGAGGATTTAACCATGAATCACTCCTGTTGCTCATCCTTCAAAACCGTCATCTCCGCCGCCGAACCGGCCTGCGTCCCAGCGTTTTCCGAACCCTGCGCCCTGAAACGTTTCCGCCGTTTTATCGAAACCTCCGACTGGGATAAGTCGCTGTTGCAAAAAGAAAACTGGGTTAATCGCGGCTGCTGGCTCCTGGTCGGGCTGTCGCTTCTGTACTTTGCTTCCGTCCTGGTCAGACTGATCTGCCCCTGAAAAACCTCTGTTCTCTTTTTTTCACCCTGCTGTGATCAGGATACAAGAAAAAAGACTCGATTCCTGCAAACAACCGTTCTAATATAATTGGAAGTTTCCTCTTAAGGTTGAAAGATTAAACGCCGGCAGGTTATAAACATGGCTGAGGGCAAAGGGGTACAAAAGACGCTACTGGTCGCAGACGACGAAAAGGATATCGTCGATCTGGTGACCTATAACCTGGCCCGGGAAGGATTTCATGTTCTGGCCGCGTCCGACGGCCTGGAAAGCATGAAAATCATTCGCGATCATCGCCCGGATATGGTGATCCTTGATTGGATGATGCCGGGGATGGATGGGCTGGAGGTCTGCCGCCGTCTCCGCCAGGACCCTGAAACCAGCCGCATTCCGGTGATCATGCTCACGGCGAAGTCGGATACGGTTGACAAAATCCTGGGCCTGGAAATGGGCGCCGACGATTACGTTACCAAACCCTTTCATGTTCGGGAACTGGTTGCCAGGATTCACGCCGTGTTGCGCCGCCATGATGCCGGACCTCCGGAGGAAGCCTCGCAAATACTGACCTGCCGGGGCATCCGCATGGACCTTCGGTCATACCGGATTACCGTTGACAACCGGCCCATCGATCTGACGCCCCGGGAAATTAAACTGCTGGCCTTCCTGATGAGGCATCCGGGGCGGGTCTACTCCCGGGATCAACTGCTGGATTATGTCTGGGGCGACGAAACCTTCGTCGAACCCAGAACGGTGGATGTCCACATCAGCCGCCTGCGTTCCCTGATCGATAAGGACAAGGAGCAACCCCCCTATATTCACACGGTGCGGGGTATCGGGTATAAGTTCGGCGACAGCGAATGATTCACGCAATCTTCACAATTTCTTAACATTGCTGTAACAATTCTCCCTTAGATTCGCGTTCCAAATCTTACGGACGGATAAAACAGAAAGCATGGATCATTCATTACTGGTTGTTATTCTTATCGTATTCACCGCCTACGTATTTGATTTTATTAATGGCTTCCACGACTCGGCCAACTCCATCGCCACCATTGTTACAACCCGGGTCCTGACACCCACACAGGCTGTCGTCTGGGCTGCTTTTTTTAATTTTGTGGCCTTTTTCTTTATCGGGGTATCTGTGGCCAAAACGGTCGGGACCGGCATCGTCAGCACGACCATCATCGACAACACGTTGATCTTCTGTGCCCTGGGCGGCGCCATTATCTGGAACCTCATTACGTGGTGGCTGGGACTTCCCAGCAGTTCTTCTCATGCCCTGATCGGCGGGCTGATCGGCGCCGGCCTGGTCAAAGGAGGCATCCAGGTCCTTGTTTGGAAGGGCATCATCAAAACAGGCTGTTTTATTGTTCTCTCGCCTCTGATCGGGCTGGCTCTCGGCCTTTTGTTCATGATCGTAACCCTGAATCTCGCCCGCCACACAACAGTTGCTAAAGCCGACCGCTATTTTCGACGATTCCAGCTTTTCTCCGCGGCGATTTTCAGTTTCAGTCACGGCGCCAATGACGCCCAGAAAACAATGGGTATCATCGCCGTCGTTCTTTTCAGCGGCGGATACCTGGGTTCAACGTTCCATATTCCGATTTGGGTCGAGATCAGTTGTTATGCCGTGATTGGCCTAGGCACCATGCTGGGAGGATGGCGCATTGTCAAGACCATGGGATCGAAAATCACCAAACTCCAGCCCATGGGCGGCTTCTGCGCAGAAACAGCTGCAGCCTGTGCCATTATCGGGGCATCCCTGGGGGGCATCCCGGTCAGCACAACCCATACCATTACCGGGGCCATTACGGGTGTCGGGGCGACGAAGCGTATCCGGGCCGTCCGCTGGGGAGTCGCGGGGAATATCGTCTGGGCCTGGATCCTCACCATTCCCTTTTCAGCTCTGATTTCCGCTATGCTCTTTTTTCTGCTTTCTTTGTTTTAGGCGGATTGGCCTGCCCCACGGGGAGGGCATGCAAATCTTTTACATTCTCTTATTCATTCGTTAACACGACTGTAACAATTCTCCTGTACGCTCTGCCAAAATAAAAAATCCAGGAGGACAACCATGAATCGATTCAAAAAACTGTTATGCTTCATTGCATTGGCTTTGCTGATCCCCGCCCAAACAACATTTGCCGCGTCCGCCATCGTTATTAAAGGATCAACAACCGTCTTACCCATAGTTCAGGCGGAAGCGGAGGTCTACATGAAGGCCCACCCCGGCGTCAATATCTCCCTTTCCGGCGGCGGGTCGGGCGACGGCGTCAAAGCCCTGATTGATAAATCGACGGACATCGCCAATTCTTCCCGGGAATTGAAGCCGGAAGAAATCGCTCTGGCCGGTAAAAACGGCGTTAAACCCGTGCTGCACACCATCGCGATCGACGCCATCGTCCCCATCGTCCACCCTAAAAACCGGGTTCAAAATCTGACCATTGATCAGTTGAGTCAGATTTACCAGGGCAACATCCGCAACTGGAAGGAAGTCGGCGGGGATAACCTGGCGATCGTAGTCGTTTCCCGGGACAGCAGTTCCGGGACCTTCGAATCCTGGGGACATCTTGTCCTTCACGGTGCAAAAGTGACGCCCCGGGCCCAGATGCAGGCATCAAGCGGCGCCATTGTCCAGACTGTTTCCAAGAATAAATACGCCATCGGCTATATCGGCATCGGCTACCTCAACAGAACGGTCAAACCGCTTACCGTCAACGGCGTAGCGGCAACGACCCAGAACGCCCTCGCAAAAACCTACCCGGTCGCGAGACCGCTTTATATGATCACGGCAGGCGAGCCGAGGGGTGAAACCGGCAGTTTCATCAAATTTGTCTTAAGCCGGGAAGGACAGAAAATTGTGGAAAAAACCGGGTTTGTCCCCCTGAAAAAGAAATAGAGGAATCTCCTCATCGAGTTCATGCGATTCATTAAACAGCGAAATCATTCAGTATCCGTCATTCCGGCGAAGACCGGAATCCAGAATGCACTTGCCTGGATACCAGATCAGGTCCGGTATGACGTTCGTGTTGTTTGCTGCGTCATAATAATAAGGAATTTGGGAGTAGAATAAGACCATGACCCGCCGGCAGAAGGAAATCCTGATCAAATATCTCTTTTTTCTCTTTTCGCTGATCTCGCTTCTGATTCTGTTCCTCATCGTCGTGTTTCTCTTCCGGGAGGGGCTTCCGATCTTCAAGGAAGTCAAACTCTGGGATTTTCTGTTCGGGAAAGAATGGTATCCCACGTACGACCCTCCATCATATGGTATCTGGCCCCTGATTGTGGGGTCTCTTATTGTCACCG
Source organism: uncultured Syntrophales bacterium (assembly GCA_964617255.1). Classification (GTDB taxonomy): domain Bacteria; phylum Desulfobacterota; class Syntrophia; order Syntrophales; family JAAYKM01; genus JAAYKM01. Next base: position 10,704 of record CAZTYA010000003.1, on the reverse strand, counting down.
TCTTATCCTCCCTGATTGCCGTTCCCATAGGGGTCATGTCGGCTATTTACATATCTGAAATCGCCCCGGTGGCACTCAAGGAAGTTTTGAAATCGGCCATCGAACTTCTGGCAGGACTGCCTTCCGTCGTCCTCGGTTTTTTCGGTATGGTCGTTCTCGCGCCTTGGCTTCAGGAAACCTTCGATCTGCCCACAGG
>CAZTYA010000003.1:0-10498 GCA_964617255.1 uncultured Syntrophales bacterium | reverse complement strand
TCTGGCCGTCATGGCGATTCCGACCATTTCGAGCATTTCCGAAGATGCCCTTTACGCCGTCCCCCGGGAATACAAAGAGGCCTCATACGCCCTGGGGGCGACCAAATTTGAAACCATCGCCCGGGTGATCATTCCTTCCGCTTTTTCCGGCATCACTACGGCGGTCATCCTCGGGATGGCCCGCGCTATCGGCGAAACCATGGTGGTGCTCATGGTGGCCGGCGGTGCCTCCGCGATTCCCGAGTCCCTTTTTGATTCCGTCCGACCACTTCCGGCAAGCATTGCGGCGGAAATGGGCGAGGCCCCGTTCCGCAGCGGTCATTACCACGCCCTGTTCGCCACGGGAATCGTGCTGTTTTTTCTGACTTTGGCTTTCAACCTGATTGCCGATTACGTCTCCCATAAATTCAAGGAGGAAGGCTCCGGAACTTTGTAAAGGCGGTCATATGACAGTAATAATGAAATCCGGTAATCGTTCATGAAATGGCGATATTTTAAGCAAAATCTCTTTTTTTCACTGGTGACGCTGTCGGCGGGCCTGCTGGTTCTGGCTCTGGGGGGCCTGCTGACTTTCATCTTCATCAACGGTTACCGCGCGATCACCTGGGATTTTCTGACGCTCCCGCCCATGGATTCGATGACAAGGGGAGGTATCATGCCGGCCATCCTGGGCACACTCTATTTGACGGTCGGTGCGGTTTGCGTATCCCTTCCCCTGGGAATCGCATCCGCCATCTACCTGACGGAATATGCCGAACAGGGAAGAATCATCCGAATCATCCGGATCGGCGTCAACTGCCTGGCCGGTGTACCCTCCGTTGTGTTCGGCCTGTTCGGTCTGGGATTTTTCGTCGTGTTTCTTCAGTTTGGTTCCTGTATTCTTTCCGGGGCGCTGACCCTGGGTATTTTGATATTGCCGACGATCATCGGCGCGACAGAAGAGGCCCTCAAAGCCGTGCCTCAGACCTTTCGGGAAGCATCGCTCGCCCTGGGGGTTTCGAAATGGCTCACGATCTGGAATGTGGTCCTCCCGTCGGCTTTGCCTGGCATTCTTACCGGCTCCATTCTGGGCATCGGACGGGCGGCGGGGGAAACGGCCCCGATCATGTTCACCGCGGCAGCCTTCTTCACAGCCAAGCTGCCCGGTTCCATTTTCGATGAGGTCATGGCCCTCCCTTACCACATCTATGTTCTGGCCACGGCGGGCACCTTCATCGATCAGACCCGTCCTCTGCAATACGGTACGGTCCTGGTGCTGGTATTTCTGGTTCTGGGTATTAACCTGTTTGCGATTGTCATCAGAAGCACCATGAGAAGAAAGAAAAGGTGGTAAACGTGGAGAAGGATTCGATTATTAATGTAAACAACGTCAACTTCTTCTATGGAAGTTTCAAGGCTTTGACCGATATATCCATGGATTTTCAGAAAAACCGGGTGACGGCCCTCATCGGCCCTTCGGGTTGTGGAAAATCGACCCTTTTGCGGTTGCTCAACCGCATGAACGATCTGATTTCCGACGCCCGGGTGGAGGGACAGGTGGTTTTTGAAGGCAACGATATCTACGACCCGCATATCGATCCCGTCGAAGTCCGCAAGAAAATCGGCATGGTGTTTCAAAAACCCAATCCCTTCCCCAAGTCCATCTTCAACAACATCACCTTTGGACCCAAGCTGGCCGGTGTTGCCGGACATGCCGATCTGGCGAATCTCGTCGAAGAGAGTCTCCGCCAGGCCGTTCTCTGGGATGAAGTCAAGGATATCCTGAGCCGGTCCGCCATGACCCTCTCCGGGGGGCAGCAACAACGACTTTGCATCGCACGGGCTTTAGCGATGAAGCCGGATGTGCTGCTTATGGATGAGCCGACCTCGGCACTGGACCCCATTTCAACCGCAAAAATCGAGGAACTGGTTGAGGAATTGAAGCAACGCTACACCATCATCATTGTCACCCACAACATGCAGCAGGCGGCGCGTATTTCCGACATGACAGGATTTTTTTATCTGGGAAAACTGATCGAATACGGACCGACGGAAAAGATTTTCACCAATCCCTCGGTCAAGCAGACGGAAGATTACATCACAGGAAGATTTGGATGAAACATCTTGGTACATGCCAAAAGACTCACCCAGATCAGATATTTACCTTTGTACAAAAAACAGGTACATTGCGGCGCATCATCCTTGCGGACCCCGACGAAATGGTCGACACAGCACAATATCCGTCAAGGGAAGGATGTTCCTGTTCAAAAGGTCGATCATAGGAGGATAGACGATGGAAGACAAACGGCACACCAGCATACAATATGAAAAGGAACTGCAGGACGTGAAAGAAAGTCTCCTGTATATGGGGGCCATGACGGAAAAATCCATTGCCCAAGCGGTCGGCTCGCTTCTGGAACGGGACTCGGACCTGGCCCGCCGGGTCATGTGTGATGATGACCTGATTGACCGTCTGGATGTTGAAATCGAGGAAAAGTGCATCCGCCTGCTGGCATTGCGGCAGCCCGCCGCAAGGGATCTGCGCTTCATCACCACGGCGATTAAAATTAACGGTCACCTGGAGCGGATCGGCGACATGGCGGCCAATATCGCCGAAAAAGCGATTATCCTCAACGATATGCCGCAGATCAAACCGTACATCGATCTGCCGCGCATGGCGGAGATTGCCAGGGAAATGATCCGGGAAAGTCTGGACGCCCTGGTGCATGAAGATCAGGAACTGGCCCGCAAAGTCAAGGCGGACGACACCGTGATCGATCAGATGAACGAACAGATCTTCCGCGAACTTTTTACGTTCATGATGGAAGATCCCCGGAAGATTCACGCTTCGCTTATTATCATGCAGATCTCCAAGAACCTGGAGCGTATATCCGATCATGCCACCGGCATCGCCGATATGGTCATCTACATGATCACCGGCCAGACCGTCCGTCATCAACCCTCATGTGAGACAAAGGCAAATGACTGACCGCCTGCTTGTTCGTTTCGCCCTGATCTATCTTGCCATCCTGTTGGTTTCCTTCGCCTCGGCGGGGATACTTGTTGAGGGGCAGGTACGCCAGGAGATGACCGAACAAATCACCGAGGACCTGCTCAATGAAGGACGGGTTATCACAAACCTGTCCGTACCGGACATTCAAAAAAATCTAAGCAGCCTTCAGGTCGGCTCAAGGTCTCGCGTCACCGTGATTGACCCCGCGGGCATTGTCATCGGAGACTCCTCGGGATCGTTCATGAAGTTCGACAATCATTTGAACCGTCCGGAAATTCAGGCCTCTCGTCTCCGGGGCCAGGGTGTCAGTATCCGCTACAGTTCGACGCTGAAAGTCGATATGCTTTATGTCGCATTGCCGCTTCGGAATACCGATCAAAAAATAATCGCCTATATCCGGCTCGCCCGTCCGTTGATCGAGGTGGAAAAGGCAGCCCAGACGTTCCGCCGCTCTTTGCTGCTCTCCATATTGCCGGTTCTGGGTCTTTCAATCCTGCTGGCCTTTGTGTTTGTCGCCAAAATCATCCTGCCGGTGCGAAAAATGGCCGCCTTTACCGCCAAAATCTCAAGCGGTCATCGCAGAGGCCCCCTGCGGATCGATAGTCAGGATGAAATCGGCCGCCTGGCACGCAATATCAATCAAATGGTGGCTGTCCTGGAGGAAAAAATCGCCCAGGAAGCCGAAGAGAAGGGCATTTTGAACGCCGCCTTCGAAAGCATGGTGGAGGGTTTAATCGTGCTGGACGATCGGAACCGAATCGAACGTGTCAATCGCGCCCTTGTTGAAATGACAGGTTATCCGGCGGAAACACTGGTGAATAAAACACCTCTGGAGACCTTTCGCAACGCGGCGTTGCACCAGGCCCTGGATCGATTCAACCAAACCCACGAACCGCTGCTTGTTGAAATCATCCTGGACCAGGAAAAAGTCAGAATGATGGAGGTATCAATCTCTGCCATTCGCGATTTACCGCAAGCAGTACAAAAAACAATCCTTGTTTTCCACGACGTGACGAAGCTGAAGCAACTTGAAAAAACGCGGGTTGATTTTGTTGCAAACGTTTCTCACGAAATCAAAACACCGCTGACGAATATCATCGGCTTTGTCGAAACACTGGGAGAGGGAAAGGTCTCAGACCAGGAAACATGCAGACGCTTTCTGGCAACGATCCGCGAAAACGCCCTGCGCCTGAACCGGCTGGTCAACGACCTGCTGACCCTGTCCAACATTGAGCTGGGGGAAGCAAAACTTCACCTGGAGGATGTTGATCCGACGGATGTGTTGGAGAGCGTTCTGTCCATGATGTCGGGCGTCCTGAAAGAAAAAAATCTGCACATTGGACGGAGCATAACGGAACACCTGCCTTCGATCCAAGGTGACCGCGATCGGCTGTCACAGATTCTCATCAATATTCTGGACAATGCCGTCAAATATACCCCCGAAGGGGGAACGATCACCATCGAAGCTTCCCGCATGGCCCAGGAAGTGGTCATTCGTATTTCCGATACGGGCATCGGTATTCCCAAAAGTGAAATTCCCAAACTGGGCGAGCGTTTTTATCGCGTTGACAAGGCCCGGTCCCGTCAATTGGGGGGCACCGGGCTGGGTTTGTCCATCGTCAAACATCTCATGAAGGCACATGGCGGCCGGATGATTATCGACAGCAATCCCGGCAAAGGCACGACCGTCTCCCTGTATTTCCCTGTATAGACCCACCGCTTGACAGACCGAGTCCTGCTTTGGTCAACAGGATCTGAGACCACTTGCCATACTTCATTAAAATAACTTCGCATTTTGTCTCTTAATCATTCTTGATAACCCGATATAATTTACTGAAACTTCATCGATCGTTCATCAAACAGACATATTGCTCCTGTATAAGTTCCTCGCAACAGGCAAGGGCGTATCGTGTGCGTATCAAAGCGATGCAGCGTTTGATTTAACAGTGAGGCAACCATCGTGAGTCGAGACAAGGCGGTTACCGCGTGCAGTGTCCATACCATAAGTGATATTCTGGGACCCCTTCCCGGGCTTTCGGAGTGTGTGGAAAGAATGGGGGCCATGGGCCCCTGCGGGATAAAATCTGAAGGGTTACCTTTTTCCGTTCACGATACAACAGCGGGCAATGAAACGGAACTGCAGGCCGTCGTCGAAGGATCAAAAGACGACGTAGACCTTCCCAATCTGATCGAACAATCCAATTACTATTCAAATATCCTTCGCCGGGCGGCCTCGGGGGACCTGCCGGGGAAAGCCGTCTCGGCTTTGGAAAAATTCATCCATGAAAACAATGAAAATGTCTGGGAAAACAGTTGGGTGCGTTTACCGGTAAATTCCCTGGGACGCTTTGCCCGTCAAACCCTGGATGATGATTTACTCGCAGACAAGAGCGACCCCTCACAGGGCAAAAGAAGCGATGTCGACCGATTCATCATCCGCCATCGTGATCGTGAATGTATTCGCGTTCCCGTCAGTTATCTCTTGAAACTGGCACTGACCGATGTCATCGATTCCGAAAAGCTCCTCTCTCCGGTGATTTTACAGACCGGCACATGCCTGATGAGTCACTTCTTAAGCGACAACACCTCACCGGAAACTTTTTCCATGCATGTCAGCTCGCATACGGATGGCCCCGGTCCGGGAATGGATGTCGCCCGGGAAACGGCCAAAAGGTTTCTGCTGACCCAGCTTCTGGTTATGTATGCAAATGAGAAATTCTGCCTGTCTCAAACGGGTCAGCAGGTTCAGGTTTTCTTTTCCCCCCATCCACCCTGCCGTCAGAAAAAGCTGAATGAATGCATCTCCGACGCTTTCTACCGCGAACTCTTCATGAATCCCTGCCTTTCGGGCTGGAACCGGGGGGAAGCCAAATACGAATACATGCACCTGTGTCATCAGGTACTGAGCCGCAGTCAGATGAACGCCCTGGCAAAACTCCGCGAAGCCGGGGTCATCACAAATAACCTCGTGGTGTTGCCCAATACATCTAATATCAGCCTGGCCAACAACGGGATACACATCAGCCTCGGCAGCAAGAAACTCAGTGCGTTGATGTTGGATAAAAGTTCCGGTTACACCCGGCGCCACGAAAAGTATGTCGGCGACCTGGCCGTCAAAATTCTGGAACACTTCGTTCCTCTTTTCGTCGGAACATACAGCGGAGCACCTTACCGGCTTGACTTTGCAGATTTTCACGCAGAGCGTGCCCTGGGATTTCTTGCGCATGAACTGGATTTTACCCATCTGCGCATGCTCTGGCGCCGCTGGAAGAAAAAGGCTAAGCTATCCCTGTTCGGTCGTCCGATCACCCCATTCGGACCGCCGTGGCTCGACAGCGCGATCAGCCGTTTCCTCGGTCTGAAAGGCGATTATTTGCCGGATTACCGGTTAATTGATTATCTGGTCGCCCTTATGAGTACAGAAAAAAGCCCTGGCTTTAACGGCGCGCTCTTCAACCACGACTGCCTGAAGCAGGATCTGCACGATCTGGGTGTCTTCGACAAGCGGATGTCCCTGTATTCTTTAATTAAACTTCGCGAATTTGACAACATGGGCTTCTCCGGATTCGAGAGTCGTTATTACAGTCTTTTCCCCAGTTTTGAGGAAGATATGGCCAAAGCGGTTGATTTTCAGAACCTGCTTCACGCCCTGGCCTTTCAATACATGGTGCAAGGAAAGGTGACGCACGAGGATATACCTGACGAGCCGTTTATCGAAAGTGAACGGCGGCAGATCACCTTCGGCTGCGCCATCGGCCTGCCCACCTTCTTTGTGCGCCGGGATACCGGCAATGTGTTTATGAGGCGGATTCTGAGTAAAACCAAGCAGATCAGATCAAGCAACCGCTACCCCGGCTATTGGCGCATCTATCACCGTGAGTACTGTAAAGCGCTCCTGGAAGTCGTGCGGCAAGACGGGGCGGACCTGGTTCAAATCCTCGGGATGGAGGATACCCTGAACGATCTGAGCTCCAGGATCGAAGACCCGGCGCAGCATTCTGCATCCGGTAGTCTAACCGGGAAAATACTGAACCGTCGCGGACTGCACTCGCCTCTTGCGCTATCGGGGGAAGAATTCAACCGTGAAGTCGAAAACCATTATCGCCATGAACTAAGACAGGAACACATCCGGGAAGGATGGCGCTTTTTCGAGCAGGACGTGTGGCTCATGGAACACCGAAACGATTCTGAAACCCGCTCACTCGGCAAAACAGTCCGCCTTTTAGCGGGTTTTCAGGACATATCCGGTTTTATGAAGGCTTCCTACCACGATGTGCTCCTGGAACGAATTTCCGAGACCAATTTGAGACGACTCATTCATCTTCTCCTGCTTACAGTTCATGCCGATACCCTGAAGACCCGGCAGCCGGCCCCGGCACAACCGGTTTATGTTATTTCCCAAGCCAAGTGAAACCCATGCACACAGAACATCAATATATCGATCGCGACACCAGACAGATATTAAACGAAACCTTTTACGGCGACAGGGCCATCCGTTTTCTCTATTCCCGGGTCCGGGAAAACGCCCCCTGTCTGTTCCGGCTCCTGACGGGATCACGCATATCGCACTGGCTCGGCTATCTCAATTATGAATCGTTTCTTGGAGAGATAATCTTCGGGGCAGGGCAGTTGCTGCGCACCTGCGGCATCAACGGCGCCGAATGCCTGGAAGATCCGCAGCAGTTCGACACGATCAAGAAAATATTCGAACGGAAGATCCGTTACTGGGATTGCCGACCCATGCCGAACGATCCGGGGGCGGTTGTCTCCCCCTGCGATGCGAAAATGCTCTACGGCTCCCTGTCGGATACGTCGAGCTTTTTCATCAAAGGAAAATTCTTCGACTATGATGAACTCATCGGAACGGATAAAAAACACTGGAACGCCGCTTTTGCGGACGGGGATTTCGCCGTTTTCCGGCTGACGCCCGAAAAATACCACTACAACCACACCCCCGTAGCAGGCCAAGTCCTCGATTATTACCATATCGATGGCGCATACAACTCCTGCCATCCCAATGCAGTGATCTCAACATGCACACCTTACTCTAAAAACAAACGCGTCGTGACGGTTATTAATACCGATGTACCCGGAGGCACACAAGTCGGTCTGGTGGCCATGATTGAAGTGGTGGCTTTGATGATCGGAGACATTCTTCAATGTTACAGCGATCATCACTATGAGCATCCTGTGCCGTTAGGGCCGGGTCTGTTCATGAGGAAGGGGCAGCCGAAGAGCCTTTTCCGGCCCGGCAGCAGCACAGTGATCCTGTTTTTTGCAAAAGACCGGCTCCGTTTCGCCGACGATATTGCGGCCAACATGGCCGCCCACGGGGTGCAGAGTTTGTTTAACCGGGGATTTGGCCGTCGCCTCGTCGAAACGGACGTCAAAGTCCGTTCACAAATCGGAACAGTATTGGGAAATACTTAATTCATAAGGGAGTGAAATATCATGAATAACTTATGGTTTTGCCTGGGTGCGGCGCTTTTTTTTGCCCTGTTTTTTGCCTGGGGGTTTCGCGTGCTGCCCCGGGAAGACTGGCAATTTCTCGCCGTCCTACCGCGCAAGCGTCTTTCCGACGGCGCCTGGGAGGGTCAAAACCTGACTTTCTACGGCATGTTCAATGCCGTCGCGCACGTGATCGCCATCATGTTTTTCCTCGTTCTAACCGCATCCGTGGGCGTCTCGACTGCCATGTCCATCCTGACGTTTGTCCTGCTGATGGTATTTTGTCTCCCCGCATCGCGTTTGCTTGCCCGTTGGATTGAAAATAAACCGCACAATTTCACAGTTTCCGGAGCCTTCTTCACGGGTATCATCTTCGCACCGGTGGCTATCTGGTTAAGTGACATGATTACCGGACCATCCCGCGATATTGCCTTTGCCCCGCTGTACGCGGCGATGGCGATTGCCTACGCCATCGGAGAGGGAACAGGACGCCTGGCCTGCATAAGCTTTGGTTGCTGTTACGGCCGACCGCTGGGTAATGTGCTGAAAGGTCTGGACAGGTTTATTCGCCCTCTGGGGTTTGTTTTTACCGGGAAAACCAAGAAGATTTGCTATGCCAGTGGTTTAGAGGGGGTTCTGGTATGGCCCGTACAGGCCTTTACATCGGTCATATACGTTGCCGCGGCGCTGGCCTCAATCTATGCCTTTCTCATCGGTTCCTATGGCTTGGCGCTGGTAACGACGATTGTGGTCACTCAGGGATGGCGTATCCTTTCGGAAACCTTCCGGGCGGATTTTCGCGGCGAGAGTGATGTATCGGTTTATCAGGTCTTTTCCCTGCTTTCGATCGGATTTGTCCTGGTGGTGTGGACATGGTTACCTCCGTTCGGACAAACCGCCGATTTAGCGGCAGGTTTACATGTTCTCTGGAACGTACCGACGGTGTTCTTTCTGGAGGCATGGGCTTTTTTCATCTTCTGGTATACAGGACGGAGCCGTGTCACCGGGTCCTGCCTGAACATTCACGTCAAAGAGGAGCAGATTTAGAGCGTTCATCAGGAACGCTATTGCATTGACTCATGTGCATAAACTTGTTGATGCCTTTTTTAATCAGCTCATGTGCTCCTTTCAACAAGGGATGATTTCTTTTAATCAGGGGGATAAATATGAAAAAGAATGGAAGGATCGATATCAAATCCCAGTTGCTCAACAAACTGCACACATTACAATTATCCGCGCGGAAAAAAATCCTGGACATGAAAGGGTGCAATCTGCAACCGCTGACCGATCCTCTTGACCGTTCCAGCATGGAAGCGAACCAAAATATGACGTTCATGATTCATGACCGCGAACGAGCGGCCATGAGGGAAATTGAGGACGCCCTGCGGAGAATCGAGCAGGGTGTGTTCGGTATTTGTGAAACCTGCGGTGGTGAAATCGGGCAAAAACGCCTGCTGGTATCTCCGTCCTGCCGCCTGTGTCTTGACTGCCAGGAGCGGCAGGAGAGGAAAATCCAGGTGAAGCGTCTTCTTTTGGTTCACGCTGCGTAAAGCCGACACAACACCTGTTATAAACAGCCGTTCGTGCCTGAATGTGTGTTTTCCTCGGCACACGCGATGCGACGACAAATCATCCTCGTGAAAACAACCGACAAAATGAGCGAGGGAATAGCAATGATGTAAAGCGTCATATATAAAGCCCAGTTGAGATGTTCCAGTGATTTCCTGACAGCAACCAGCGGGCGGGCCAAACGGACATAACCCTTAATCTCCTGGAGATCTTTGATCGGCACCGCAACATAAAGCTCGCTTTCCTGAAGTGTTGTGCTGAAACGGGAGGCCTTTCCCTGACCTTCGTTTTTTGCCTGCATAATTTCCGGACGGTCTAAATGATTACCCATTTTGGTTTTATCGATGTTCGATTCGAGCAATACTTTACCGTCTGCATCAATGACCGTGATTCGAACATCCAGTTGTTTGGACAGATCCGATAATTTCGCCGCGATTCGTTCATGGGGCATAGCGGCCATCATCCGCGCCATGCCGAACATTTCATCTT
>CAZTYA010000002.1:0-24201 GCA_964617255.1 uncultured Syntrophales bacterium | reverse complement strand
TCATTATAAAACAGGACAGCATTATCGAAAATCTGCAGGATTACATTCTGGGCAAGTATATCTAATTCAATTCATTTCGTGTATAGAAAGCCAAGGGACCTGATGTTCCTTGGCTTTTTTATTCCTTCGTCAGCAGGAAGAAGGAATAGTATTTTCCCAGATAATGGTTGCACACGAGAGCGGTTTTTAAGGGACAATGGGTTGGGGAGGGAGAGACCAGGGCGGCCTCGGGGACGGTTTGCGTTTTCAGGATCTTGGCCCCAAGCCACAGGCCGAATGACGCTGCCGTGTCGTATTCGCCGGTCAAGTGCTTGAATCGCACGGCGGTGGCATGGTCGAAGTAATTATTCTGAAGGTCAAGATTCCACCGATCACGGACAACATCCCCACTCACGCCGTTGACCAGGACATCCACATCGCCCGGTGTCGCGCCGTTTCCCCTTAAAAATTCTATCAATTCCGCAGCTAAACCGGCGTAATCAGAGGGCCGGTAAACCATGTGCAGGTTTTTCAGACGGCACCAGCTTTGCGGCTTTGGCTGGTCCGACATGATGAAAAAGGCCATTCCCTCTCCCTGCAGTGTGCCCTCCGTCTCTGCCTCAAAGACTCTGAAATTGTTGGTCTTTTCTCGTTTTATATATCCCAGTCTGACGTAGTCGGTATATTGTACGTGGTACACCTCGTCGAAGGAGCCGACCAGCACATGCTGTGCTTCCTTTTCCTGTAAAAGCAGCAGGGCATCGTGGAGAGCCGTTTCAAAAGCGAAGCCCCGGCTGGTGTAGGTACTGTTGTACCCCATGCACTTGAAGAACAGGGCAATGAGTCCGGAAAGGGCGTTATGGGTGCTCTGCATGAAATAGGTGGGGGTGAGCTGCTGCTCCTGCTGTTCCAGAATTTCCGTCAGAAACTTGCCCATGTCCCACTGAAATCCGAAGCCTGTGGCGGTGATGATGGCATCGGGTTTCTTCAGCCCGGCTTCGCGGAGACAGATCGTGGCGGCGGAGAGCCCCATGCGCAGCATCCGGCTCAGTCGCCTCATTTGAAACGGATTAAGGTAATCCTTGAAATTGGGCAGGATGCAGGTCAGGATATTATCATCATAGTGGGTCAACTCTGAGAGAAAATCCCCGTTGTCGTAGGTCTTCTGCGGTGAGATGACGCCTGCACCGTTAATATGGCATCCGGCTATGGTTTGATCTGTCAGCATTTTGCGAAGAGCAGCGATGTCGTGCTGCCGCCGAAACCAAGGGAGTTGGTCAGGATGTTTTTGAGTCCCGCGTTTGTTTTGAGTGCCGTGGTGGGACGAATATTTAATTCTTCCATCGGTTGTTTGAAGTTGATGTTGGGGTAAATGACGTCGTTTTCAAAGGCCATCAGGCAAAAGGCCGCCTCGACGCTTCCGGCGGCAGAGGTGGTATGCCCCGTGTAGGGTTTGGTGGAACTGAAAGGGGGTACGTTGACACCAAACAGCGTTTCAAGAGCCAACCCCTCCGAGAGATCATTATTTTCCGTTCCTGTGCCGTGGGCGTTGATATAATCAACATCGGACGGATTTATCCCCCCCATGTTCAGGGCTTTTCGCATCGCTTTGAGGGCGCCCGCTCCTTCCGGGGAAGAGGCGGTTTGGTGGAACGCATCATTGAAGTTGGCGTAACCGGTCAGCTCGGCAATCGCTTTTTTCCCGTAACGTTTCAGCGATTCTTCGGCTTCGAGGACAAGGTAGGCGGCGCCTTCCCCAAGATTGAGGCCGTAGCGGTTCTGGTCAAAAGGTTTGCAATGTTCGCGGTCCAGAATCATGAGGGCATTGAAGCCGTTGATGGTGATCTTGGCTAAAGCCTCGGCACCTCCACAGATCATGCAATCCGCCAAACCTGTTTTAATGAGCCGGGCGCCGAAAAGCAGAGCATTGGCCGATGAGGAACAGGCTGTGCTGACCGTGGCAAGGTACCTTTTCATTCCCAGGATGTCCGCCAGACGCTCCATATGTTCCCCGGGGTCCACCGTGTCCAGAAAAGTAATGAAATCACCGCTGCTCTGCAGATCCTGTCTTTCAAAGAAATGTTTTTCCAGTTCGCGGATACCGCCGGCGGTTGTGGCTGAAACCAATCCCGCGTTTCTTACCTCCTGTTCGGTCAACCCGGCGGAGGCGATGGCCTCACGAATCGCGATCAATCCGAGAAGCGTGGTGCGGGTAAAACCGCAGCCGGTTGAAACGCCGGCTCGGCGACACAATGCCTCGTCCGACAATTTGATTTCACAGCAGTAAATATCATCCTGATACCGGGTTTCCAGAAACTCCAGCCGGCCGTAACCGCATTTCCGATCCCGGAGTGAGGCGAAGTTTTCCGGTCCGTTTCCGCCGATGGCCGTGATAACGCCGTAGCCGGTAATGAAAACACGCCGGTTCATATTTCCCGGTGCTCGTAAACGTATTCGGCAATGGTGCGTACGGTCATGAGAATCTTTCGCGCCACCTTGGCGTCGGTAATCTTGATACCGTAGCACTTTTCCAGCATGACGACCAGTTCCAGGGCGTCGATCGAATCCAGGCCGGTCACTTCACCGAACAGAGGCATATCTTCATCAAGTTCTTCGGGGTCCATGCCCTCGATAACCAGCCGCTCAAGTATCTGGTCTTTCAGTTGGGGAATCAGTTCTTCAATGGTTTGGGTTTGCATCGTTTCTCATCTGTTAAAAGGTTACGGGTTAAGAAACGGTCCTGGATTTATAAATCAGGACACTGGCCGCTAAAGTAACAAGGGAAAAACATACCAGCTTGACCAGATCGGGAAGAATAACCGACGTGGATGCGTTGCGCAGGAAGAGATCGTTAAAAGCCTCCAGCCCCCAGTTCAGTGGAGAGTAGGGGCTGATACTCTGCATGATCTGAGGCATGGCAAATGTCGGCACCCAGACACCGCCCAGGGCGGCCAGGATCACGACGGAAATGGAGCCGAAGGACAGGGCCTGCTGGGGGGTCCGGAAGTAAACGGCGATGAGCAGGCCGTAACCCGTCGCGGCCATGGCAACGGCCAGCCCTGTCAGGACGACACCCAAACCGTTCGTGCCCAGGACCAGTTTGCTGAGGCCGATTACCGGCATGACGTAAAGACCGACGCCGATCATTGACACCAGTTGCAGCAGGCAGACGAACAGGTAAAAGATAAATTTCCCGGAGATGACGGGGAACTGAGAACCCGAAATCAGGCGGAGGCGCAGCATGCTTCCCTCTTCCCGTTCCTTGATGAAGTTGCCCGCCAAAGGGAACAGGATGAAGAACATGGCAAACATCGACCATGCGGGAACGTTGTGCTGAACGGCGTTAATCGCCAGGCCTGACTGAGTATTTTCTGCGGCAATCATCTGGTTCACATGGATCATCCGGGAAAAATCAATTTTGATCTTCTTTTTGGGTTCCGTTCCGCCGAATTGTTCCTGAATTGTATCGGTCAGCCATTCGGCCTGCACGCCGGTCACCATCTTTTCGACAGCACTGGTCAGGGCCTGCTTATAGTTTGCTTTGATGGCCGGGTCGAAGAGAAGCTGCAATTCCACTGCCGGACTGTCGTTTGCCGGTATCGCGGGGCCGAAGCCATAGTAGGCAAATAACTCATCCACCGCCTGCTTGGTTTTTTTCCGCAGGGTGACCGTGGCCTGGGCAGGAATAATTATTGCCGCCTGGTAATCGCCGCGCTGAACGAGTTGCCGCGCCGCCTCACTGGTTAGAGGTTTTCCGGATTCCGTCTTGATAAGATGAATGTTGGGCGACGCTTGAAACGAACCCTCGATATTTCCGCTCAGGGCGTTACGATCCTCATCGACAAAAAGGACGTCGATACGGGTTTCCTGGAACTCGCGGAACGTGTTGTTCTGGATGAGGGCCATGACAATGACCAGGGCCACGGGCATGATAAAAATCAAAGCCAGTCCCCCCGGATCACGGATCAGAAGGAGAAACTCTTTCCAGATGGTCGCCAGGACTTTCAATCGCGGATCCCCTTCCCTGTGAGATGAAGAAAAAGTTGCTCCAGGTTTTCGCCGCCGCCGTTTGCGGCCAGCATTTCGGCCAGTGTTCCGGCGGCGATCAGACGGCCTTCGTCGATAATGGCAAAACGTGAACAGAGCTTCTCCGCTTCTTCGAGCAGGTGCGACGAGTATAGAATGGTCACGCCTTCCATGCGCAATTTTTTCATATAATCCAGAATCATATTTCGGGATTGAACATCCACCCCCGTCGTCGGTTCGTCAAGCACCAGAAGGCGTGGATGGTGCAGCAGGGCCGCAATCAGGTTGAGACGCCTTTTCATGCCCCCCGAAAAATGCGAAACACGCATGTTCGCCTTGTCGAGCAGCCCGAACGCCTCCAGGTAATGATGTACAACACCATGGATGACGTGGCGCTTCAGACCGTACATCCGGCAGAAATAGATGAGGTTTTCACGGGCCGTCAGATTTGGGAAGAGGGCGATGTCCTGGGGGGCGACGCCAATCTGCCGGCGGATTTCGGCGCCTTCCCTGTTGACATCAAGCCCAAAAACCTGGATGGTGCCCGCGCCGATTTTTAAAAGTCCGCAGAGCATCATGAGGGTTGTCGATTTCCCCGCACCGTTCGGTCCCAGGAGGCCGAAAATTTCCCCTTCCGGTACACGGAAGCTCAACTGATCGACGGCGGGTTTCAACGAACCTTGATAAACCTTCGTTAATCCGGATACGTGTATAATCGGAGCGGTGCTCATGAGACGGCTTTTTTCAGTTCGGAGAAAAGATGCTGTTCCCGGTCCGCGATTTCCATCAGGATGACGGACATGGCCGTGTAGGTTTCCTGGTCATTGTTCCGTTTTTTGATGATCCGTCCGCCGATGGCGGCGAATTCCCGCCAGCGGTCGCCGATGCCGGTCATATCCTGCGAGAGTTCCCGGAGACGCGGCTTGCTCAATACCTTTGCGGCTTCCTGCAGAAAGGCGCCATAAATGAAACGGAAACCACCGCCGCCTGTTCCGATTTCCTCCTGCATCCGGATGAAATTCCCCAGGTAAAGGGAGGCCTGTTTTTCTCCCAGTTTTTCCGGCCATTTTTTCATCTGCCCGGCGACATACCGGATACCCCGGATTCCGAAAAAAGGCAGCGGGATCGACAGCATTTCACGGCAGTTCCGGCGGATGCCCTTGATAACGGCGGCCGATAAATCGATCTGCGCGGGTATTTTAACAGGATAGTACATGTGTCCCCGGGGTTCGAACATGCCCCGGGCCCAGCGAACCCGCATCAGTTCATCGTAACTGAGCGACACTGCCGTTTCCATGACGGGATCGCTGATCAGATATCGCCCGTCTTCCTTGCCGTAGACGACCAGATTGTGGGCGTTGAAATGGAACCGGTACGGCCGGGGAAAATACGTCAGATGAAACACGCCGACCTGAAGTCCCACGGGGATGTTTTGAGCCAGGACGGCATCAAGGGCCGCCATGGACGCAATCTTATCGCGGAATTTCTTTTGAAAGATCTTGACGCCGAGGGTTTTGGCGGTGCGCTTGAAGATCATGCCGGGCATCGGCCGAAAAGACGTCACCGGAATGTGGTTGATGCGAATAAACGGCAGGTAGGCGAAAAACAAACCGGAACCGATTCCGAACGCCAGGGATTCATTGATGTCCACGCCGTAATAACGGAGCAGGTTTGCCGTGGAACCGTTTTCGCAGTGGGCGGACTGGCTGTGCTGGAAATGGATGGTCATGCATCACCGTTATGGCGTGAATTATCCTGGATGGATTTGCGCTGTTTCTCCCCGGGAAAAGCATCGGTCGTCTTCGGCCCGTTGACCAGTTCTTCTATGGATATGCTGAACACTTCCGCATATTTGGCAAGAGTTGTTTCATCCAGGTGCCGAAAAGTTTCCGGATCCAGATGGGCCTTGATTTTTCGTTTCGGGATATCGGTATAGTCGGAGAGCAGGGCGACGTCGAACATGCCCTGGGCCATGTAAAAGGCCAGGGGACTGACCTTTCCCGCCTTGATCCGTTCCAGGGCTTCCTTCGCCTCGTCGTTGATCTGTTCCCATGCTTGCAGCAGGGCCGCGTTTTTGGGTTCCCATCCTGAACTCAGGACCTGGATGTAGTCACCTTTTTCGTCCACAGCGTAGCAGACTTCCCGCGTCCGTCCTTCCATGAGATTTTCATCGTCCTGAGGAACCTGTTCCCGCTTCATGTCAGCATACCGTCATGAGCATAAAAGCATAGGAAAAACGTGCACTTTCCGGAACCATGGTCAGGATTTTCATCCCTTTGTCGAGCTTGCCGGAATAGAACAACTCTTCCAGCATCAGATAAATGGACGCGCTGCCGATGTTTCCCACCCGGGACAGATTGGTAAACCACTTTTCCTGCGGGATTGGCAGCCCCTGCTTTTTCATTTCATGGTCCAGGGGTTTACGGAAGTACTCCGAAGAGATATGGGGCAGAAAATAATGGATTTCTGTGGCTTGCACGCCGTGTTTTTTAAGAGATGCGCCAAGGGTTTCCGTGGCCAGCCGGACGATGTGTTTGTCCAAGAGTCCCACATCCTGTTTGATGGCAAAGACCGAATTGATGAGCCACTGCTCGGGAGAAAACGATTTCCAGCTCACCATGCCGCCGGTTGTACTCCGGTCTATCCCGGCGTACATGCAGGTATCGATCTTGCCGGCAAAGGAATAGGTGTCGATCCAGTCGATCCGCAGGGAAATGTCGCTTCCGCCGTTGGGTGTGTTTTTAAGCAGGGCGGCGCCGGCGCCGTCGGAGAGCATCCAGCGGAGAAAGTCTTTTTCAAACGCCAGGATCGGATTTTCCTCCAGTCGGTCGGGATGGGCCATCTCGCCTTCAAAATGACGCGCATGCAAAATCGGTGATACCAGTTCGGATCCGGTACAGACGGCATTTTGGCTGTTGCGGCCCATGATCGACAGCATGCCGTACTTCATGGCGTGCATACCGGAGCAGCAGACGCCGGCTGTTGAGATGATTTCAACACTCGCACATCCCAGACAACCCTGCACCATGGATGCATGAGAGGGGAGCAACTGATCCGGTATGGATGTACCGCAGCACAACACTTCGATGTCATCGGTGCCGAAGGAAGGGCTCAATAGATTTCTGACGGCCGCCGCGGTTAACTCTGCGTTGGTATGGGTCAGGTTCCCCTTGCCGTCAATGGCGTAATGCCTGTTTTTGATCCCGTTCTGCCTTAAAACGATCCGTCGGCTGCGCGATGGTTTGCCGTTGATCATGCCGAGGATTGTCTCCATGCCGTCGTTCGGGACCGGTTCATTCGGTAAGAACTTCGCTAATTTTGTGATAAACGCTTTTTCTGCCATCAATGCCTGTTTCGTCGTTTATGAAATTGATTGAACAAAAGTCCCAGCAGGGAATTCACCGGGGAAACGATCGCCAGGGCCAGAATCAGCTCCACGAAAAAGATGTTCAGCAGCCGTTTCCTGATCCGGGGACGTTTTGTAATCGCATTTGCCCAGAGAAAAAAAACCTTCTTAGCACGATTTTCCAGCCTCGCCAATGAAACATTTATATCGGTCACGCCAAGTTTTTGCAGGGTTTCATCAAGCTCGTCCATACGATCATGCTCAAGTAAAGAACCGATGGCCTCTCCGAATTTTCCGGCGGCGGCGATATCGGCATTGGATACCCCCGGGGGGGGGAAAACGCCCAGGCAGCGGTCTTTCTTCCCCGTGAACATCCAGTAACAGATCGTCACGACACTGACAAGGTTAGGCGCCCGGTCGACCAGGACGATATTGCCGCGAAGGCGGCCGCCGAGGTTTTCCAGCCGCTCTTTCACCCGCTCAAAGGCCTTGACCCACATGTTGCGCGCCCCGATCACGGTCAGGACGTCGGCGCCCCGGATGATTTTCTCCGCCTCCGGACTCTGGAGAAACGCCGTCACCGGCAGCGACGGCGACAGGTACCAGGGCTGAAACGCCAGAATCACCAGATCGTGCTCGCCGGGATGTTCAGTTGTCCAGGGTTTTAATCCGATCGGTTTCTCCAGCACGGATTCGGGAAAGACCTCCAGAAATTCGCTTCTCGTCCACGGGAAGGGGTAAGCCGCGGCCGGTTCAAGTTCCAGGTATTCAACCGAGAACGCCGGACTGTCGGTCAGCGGACGCAGCAGGCTATCCAATATCCGTTTTAACTGTCCCGTCTGGCTGTAATAGATCACCAATATTTTCTTCATAAAGGGAAATCACACCTTCCGCGAGATCCCGAACGAGAAGTGAAAATCTGCAAATCGACATGCGGGTTTCGGGCGCGGAATATATAGCAAGCACGGCCGGTTATGTCAAAAAAAAAACTGGCAGGCATGTGTGAAGAAAAGGGCGTTGTTTTTGTTTACTCCCCGTTTTTTTTCTGAAACAAGTCTTGGATGTTTTGCCGGTGACTGCAATAGATAAAAAGTGCAGTTGCCATAACACCGATTGTGGCGATCGCCTGATATGCAAAGGCGATGATCGTGCCTGCGGCAAGCACGGCAATCATCAAAAAAGAGGCCATAAAGGGGAGTCGGGTCAGACCGTAGATTACCGCCCAGGCCAGGGCTGAAAGCGCCGCCGCAAGGGGGGCAAGGGGGATGGTAAAACCGAGATAGGCGGCCACGCCTTTGCCGCCCCGAAAACTGTGGAAACAGGGGTAGCGGTTGCCCAGCACCAGGGCCAGCCCCACCCAGGGAACCTGGGCTTCGGGCAGAAAACGCAAGGCGATCAACGCGAGGCCCATCGCCCGGATCAAATCCAGCAGGAGAACCAGGGCGGCCCAGCCGAGGCCGGTCTGGCGCCAGACGTTGGTTGCCCCGGCGTTGCCGCTGAAACGGGAGCGGGGGTCCCCTTTTCCCAGAGCAGTGAAAAGGAGGATGGAGAAATTGACGGAACCTGCCAGGTAAGCCCCCGTCAAAATCACAATCAGCATGCTCATTTCTCTTTATTCCTTCCCCGGTGTGGCTTCAATCTTATGATACTCTTTTTACGAGCGTGAAGACGTGATCATCCACCGTATCATGAAAAGCCCAAAATTTTTGATCATCGACGGTCAGGCGGCTTTCATGGAGACCGATATCCGTAACATGGACCTTTTTCCAGGACTCTCCGATGGGCATGTTGACGGCCTTGGTTACGCCTTCCTTGATGGACCAGATTCGGAGCGCGGCGGGAAGACGGCCCAGGGGAGAGGCATCGGACAGGGAGCGTTCCTCTTCGTTCATGTACAGATGCCGGGCTTTGAGGGCCCTCTCGGAGAGAATTTCCACATCGACGCCGATTTCCTCATCGCTTCCGACGGCCACGGCGAAACGCCGGTCATGGGAAAGGGAACAGAAAACAGGTGTTTTTCCGGTCAGATCGGGACAGAAGGGCCGAACCCGATCTTCCATCATGGTATGAATGTTCTCCGCCAGGGTCAAACAGTCATTATCCGTCAGTTTTCGCGCCAGGGCCTTGAGGGCCAGGCGGCCTGTGAGAAAACCTCTTTGCCGCCGTTTACCCATTTTAGCAAAACGCGTCGCTTCCACCGGCGTCAGAGCCCGGTCGGCAAAGTCTAAAACGGCGGCATCTTCCACCACCGTTAGGGCGCGGCAGTGGCGCCGCAACGTCGCCAGGGGATCGCCGCCGTCATGGCGCACCCATTGCGGCGGCTTGATCCTCCCGCCCGACACATCCCTCATCTTGACACCCCGGATGCACTCCCGCAAATTTCCCGCCTGGTCATAAATCGCCATGTTGAACGACAGGACGTCCTTTTCCGCCGAAACCGGCGTGACCCGGCAGAAATACGTTTCCCCCGGCACGGTCGGTACCAGGACCCTCCGTTCATCAAATCCGACTGGGAAGGCGACGATGCCGTGAAAACGCTGGCTCCAGGCGCAGGCGATATGCATCATCCCATCGAAGGGGAAGGTGGAACCCAGAGGGCTTGTCGGCGCGGGATATGTTGCGGCCAGAACCGGGGCGATCCCGCCGTTTTCGGTCAGGATCACCTCACCCTGAAGACTCCGGAAGGCATGTCCGAAGGGGACCAGCTCGTCGTAGAGCCTTTGGGCGAGAATCCGGAAGCCCACGCCTTCCAGGGACGCCGCCATGTCGTAAGGAAATCCCGGTGCCGAGTTTACCGGTCCGGCGAAATCAGCAACGGCGTGGATCTTCTCCCGTCTGATTCCGGATTTCCCCGACGGGGTAACGGTCACCAGCCGAACCGACATCCGGCCGTTTTCCCCTGCTTTCAGGTCATGAAAGACCTCGATTTCACGGTCGTCCGGCCCGATTTCCAGAAACCGGTCGAAAGCCGCATTTTGCATCACTTTGACACCTGCTTTCGGCTGCCTCTCCAAAACGGTTGCCCCCAGGCGCTGAAGAATTTCAACCGCGGGCAAAATCGTTTTTCCGGCGAAATGATGATCCCGCAGATAGGGCAAAACGGAGATCTTTTGCGGGTAACGAAGCCACGGTTCTTTGTTTTCTGTTCCTGGGGGAGAAGGTATTTTGGTCATGCGCCGGCCCCTTTTTCCATCAGGTTGTGCGCCTGGGTCATGACTTTCGACAGGGAAAACATATCGCTGCCATATTCCGGATTCAGGGTGCCCGCCAGTTCGACGGATATGGTGAAACGCTCCCGGGTGTTGAATAAAAATCGTCCGGGGATGAACAAACGCCCCGTATTGCGGATCACCACCACCTGAAGGGGAGAACCGCAGAGCTTGGCGATACGGAACGCTCCCCGGTCGAGCGCACTGATCCGGCCGTCACGACTCCGGGTTCCCTCAGGGAACATGAAGAGAATCCCTCCGTCCGCCAGGTAGGTCTTCATCCTGCCGATCTGCTCCAGGAGGATGTCTGATCCGGAATCCCCCGCCAGGGCAGGGATATAACCGGAGGTTTTTAGAATCCAGCCGAACACGGGAACACGGAAGTAGCGTTTCTTGACGACGGTCTTTTGTCTGGCAAAGAGTGAAACAAAAAGGATCGGGTCCAGGAAGGACTGGTGGTTAGCGATGATCACGGATGAGCCGATGGCCCGAACTTCGGGCGAAACCTGCCAGGTGACTTGAGGGACCAGGGTCCGCAAAAGGGCGAAAAAGCTCCTGTGCAGCGTATAATTTAATTTTTGGAAAGCGGCTTCCCGGTTTGGCGAAAAAAAGAAAACAAAAAGATAGAAAGGGGAAAAAATCAGGAGAAAGCCCGCGATATAGTAAACCCAAAGGGTCAGGGTGATGGCGAAATCCGCCAGAATTTTCATGATACCGACTCCCGCACGCCCTTGTGACGCCATGGTCGTCAATCCGGTTTTTTGATGAAGAGGTTCGTGTTCACCCCGCCGAAAGCGAAATTCTGCACCACGGCAATCCGGACCGGATAGTCCCGTACCTCCCGGCTGTGGCGGATCATGGCGCAGCGCTCATCGATGTCCTCCAGGTTCAGGGTCGGAACAATGTACCCTTCCCGCATCAGGTGGAGCAGGATGATCGTTTCAATGGCTCCGCAGGACCCCATGGTGTGGCCCATGTAACTCTTGAGGCCGACAATGGGGGGGCGATCGCCGTAAACGTCGAAAATGGCCTGGGCCTCGATGACGTCCCCCATCTTGGTTCCCGTGGCGTGGGCGCTGATAAAATCGACCTGATCGGCGGCCAGGTGTGCATCCCGCAGGCCGATCCGGATCGTTTCGCTAATGCCCTGGAGATTCGGCAGGATCAGATCGCCGCCGTTGTTGTTGCAGGAAAAACCGATAACTTCTCCCAAAATTTCCGCGCCGCGCTTTCGGGCATGGTCGTACTCTTCCAGCAGAACCGCCCCGGCCCCTTCACCGACGACAAGACCGTCCCGCTTCACGTCAAAGGGACGGGGCGTCAGATGCGGCGTTGCGTTGAAGGCCGTGGAGCAGGCCAGGAGATTGTCGAAAACGGCGACGGTCGTCGTGTCGTACTCATCGGCGCCGCCGCAGAGCATGGCGTCCTGCATGCCGAATTTGACCATTTCGTAGCCGAAGCCGATGGACTGGCTGCTCGTCGTGCAGGCCGTGGAGGAAGAAATAACGCGACCGGTGATGCCGAACATCTTGGTAATGTTCACCGCCGTCGTATGCACCATGGATTTCAGGTAATCGACGGCGCCGATGGAACGCACGTCGTCCCGGGTTCCGCCGAAAAACGTTTTGTAGATTTCGCGCTGTACCGTGGGGCTGCCGTGGGTCGAGCCGAAGGCGACGCCCAGACGGCCGGAAGTGATGAAGGCCTGATCAAGACCTGAGCTTTCGAGCGTTTCCTTTGCCACCTGACAGGCGTAGTAGGCAACGGGTCCCATGGTTTTCCGGAACGTACGCTTGAAATCATAGGTGATGGGATAATCGACGGCGCCGAAGACCTTGGAGTGGATATGTCCGGATAGAAGGCCGTCTTCCTTCAGCGGCTTGATTCCTGAAACGCCGTTCCGAAGCGCATGGAGGATTTCCGCTTTGGTTCGCCCGATGGGGGTGATGGCGGAACAGGCTGTGATGACGACTCTTCTTTCCATGAAACGTACGATATTCCTCGGCTTTTTAGTCTAAGAGCGTCTGCCTCGCCCGGGCCAGGCGTTCAATATAGTCGACAATCTGGTTGATGGTTCGGATATCCATGGCCTGCTTCTTCTCCTCCTGGTTCAACTCCGAGCCCAGCATTTTCTCGATCTGCAGGAGCAGCTCCACGGCGTCGATGCTGTCAAACTCGTGCTCCTCCCGGAGATCGTCGTCCAGCCCCGGATTTTCGATTTCAAATTCCTTCCGGAAGATCTGTAGAATATGATTGATGATTTCATCACGTGTCATGTCGGTTCCAATCCCCCCGAGGTTTTATGAAACAGCATCCAGAATTCAGGAGCCAGAATAATTACTTCGGAAACGTTTTCCAAAGTTGCACCGTTTTTGCATCGACTGCTACCGGCCGTCCGTGGGCGTTCAAAGCGCAGTGTTTCGTGAAACCCTGGCAGACAATCTTTCCTGATTCCGCGTGGGTAATTGTATAATCAAAGCGCAGTTTTACCCGTTCCAGTTCCGCCGGACGGGTGTGGACATACATGGGATCGTCATAACGCAGAGGTTCGCAGAAGGTAATCCCCAGTTCAATGATCGGGTAAACAAAACCGCTTTCCTCGATTTCCCGGTAAGGGTAAGCCGCATCTCGCATGAGTGAGGCCCGTCCGAACTCGAAATAGCGAAGATAATTTGCGTGATAGACCACGGCGGAGCGGTCCGTGTCGGCGTAGAGAGTCCGCTGGGTGCAGCGATGCCAGACCAGATCTGTTTCCAGATCACGGACATAACGATGATCATCAGCCAGGATTTCCGGACGGAACGGTTTGGGTCTCATGCGCACCCCCGAAAAACAATGCAGCAGTTGGTCCCGCCAAAGCCGAAGGCGTTCGACAGGGCGATTTCGTGATGCTGCCGGCGGGCGGTGTCGGGTACGAAATCCAGGCCGTCGAACTGTGGGTCCGGCAGGTAGTTGATTGTCGGCAGGATCCGGCCCTGTTGCATCCCTTCAATGGTCAGGGCGTCTTCAATTGCAGCAGCGGCCCCCAAAGCATGGCCGACCTGAGACTTGTTGGATGAAATCGGGATGCTGGTCAGAACATCGCCGAACACGTCCCGGAGACAGTCTATTTCTGCACTGTCTCCGGCCATGGTGGATGTGCCGTGGGCGTTGATGTAGTCGATATCGTTTGCGGCAAGGCCCGCGTCGTCAATCGCATCACTGATGGCGCGAATAACCGTCTGTTTGTGGGGCCGTGTAAAATGGTGGGCGTCGGCGCTCCACCCGATACCCATGACTTCCGCCCGGGCCTTGAGGCCATGCGCGAGCAGGGAGTCCTCGGCGGCCAGGACTAGGACGCCCGCCCCCTCGGCCACGACAAAACCCTTCCGGTCCACACTGAAGGGCCGGGATGCCTGGGACGGGTCGTCGTGGGCCCGGTCGTAGGGGTGAATCTTGATGGTGGCATTCATATTGGCAAAACCATGAATGATTTCAGGAATAATCGGCATATCAACCCCGCCGGCCAGGGCGAAATCGCAGTCGCCGTCGCGGATCATGCGCGCTCCCAGTGCGAGGGCGTAATTCGCGGAGGCGCACGCCCCCTGGGGCGAAAAAATGGGCCCCGTGAATCCGAGCGCCATCGCGGCCTTCCCGGCAGGCAGATTGGCGCAGATGTTCGGCAGCAGATAGGGGCTGACCTTGAGGGGGCCCTTGTCCCGCAGATTTTCCACGGCGCATCGGAACGCGTCGCTGCCGTTGATGGCGGAACCGATCAGGCAGGCTGTTTGGGGCGCCGTATGGCGGTCCATGACAAGCCCCGCATGCTCCATGGCTTCCCGGCAGACCGCCGTGGTCAGGATGACAAAGGCGGCATTCCAGTTGTAAACCTCCTTTTCATCGGCCAGGCCGAGCGCCAAGGGATCCCAGTCCGGAATCTCACCTACGACGTGGCTTAAGGTTTTGACCTGGCAGCGGCTGATCGGACGGAACCCGGCCTCCCCTTTCACGGCCCGTTTCCAGGTCAGGGGAAAGGTCCGCCCCAGAGGCGTTGCCGCCCCGTAGCCGATGACAAAAACCCTTCTGTTTTTTGGCGCCTTCATAGATTGATCTTCTTATCCGCTTTCCGATCGCCGATCAAGCGGTTCTGTGCAATACCAGGCAGGCATTGCAACCGCCGAATCCGAATGCATTCTTCAGAACGAACTCCTGGTCCAGGTTCCTTGTTCCCTCCGCCACACAGTCAATCGGTATTTCAGGGTCCGACAGGTAATTGATCGTCGGCAGGATCCGCCCTTTTAGCATGCCTTCCATAGCCAGGATGATCTCAATGGCGGATGATGCCCCCATGGCATGGCCTGTTTGGGACTTGTTCGCCGAGACGGGGGGGATCGTATTGCCAAAAACGTCCCTTAGTGCCTCCCATTCCACCTTGTCGCCGACTTTCGTCGAGGTGCCGTGGGCGTTGACGGCATCGATATCTGTGGTCGCCAGGCCTGAGTCACGAAGGCTTTCGGTGATGCAGCGCCGAACCGTTTCCAGATTCGGGGCCACGAAATGATGGGCGTCGGACGTCATGGCCCAGCCCGCCATTTCCAGGGAAGGCCGAAGCCCGTGTGCGGCGGCGAAATCCGGGTCGGCAATGATCACGCAGCCCGCGCCTTCGGACACGACAAATCCCCGCCGGTTAAGGGAAAAAGGCCGGCTTGTCTTGTCCGGTGCCTCTTCCGGCTGGTCTTCCTTTGGGCGGTACGCCCCGTTCATCGTGGCAAATCCGGCCACGATGGGTTCCACCAAAGGGAAATCGACGGCGCCGCAGATCACGACGTCGGCCATACCCTGTTCGATCAACAGCGCCCCCATGATCATGGAGGTGCAACCGGTCGCGCAGGCGGTGATGGTCGCCGTGATCGGACCTGTCGCCCTGGTCATGATCGATATCTTTCCCCCCACCATGTTAATGCAGGAATTGGGGTTGGTGAACGGATGAGGAAGTTTTCCCTCTTTGTTGAGAAGCCGATCCGCCTTTAAAACCGCATCGAGACCGCCGATTGCAGAACTGAAGGTTATCGCAGTTCGGGGGGCCATGTCAGGGGTGATGTCGATCCCGCTTTTTCGCAGAGCCCGGTGAACCACCAGCATGGCGTACGGGAAAAGGGGCGACGTCCACTGCACCATATCCCGGGCGGTGAGAAAAGGATATGACCGCAGATCAATCGCTTCGACTTCTCCGGCGATTCGCACGGGAAACCCGTCCCGCAGAGGGAAACGTGTCAGGGGACCGATGCCGCTTTTCCCTGCCGAGGCCTGATCCCACTGTTTTTCCAGATCCATTCCCAGGGGAGAAATAGCGTCATAACCCAGGATCACCGGTCGCCTGCGGTCTGTTGCACCGTTTGTCTTGGTAATCATGCGTAAAACTACCAGGGGATAAAACGGTACAGTTTGGCGAACATTTCGTAGACTTCAATCCAGTTCTTGAGATCCTCCGTCGAACGCAGATGCTCCCGTTTATTCACCATGACCCAACTCATGTGGGCCGCTCCGTCCTTGCAGGTCGAACAGTCGCGGGTTTCCGAGGTGCAGCACCGATGCATGGTCTTGAGATCTGACGCCCAGCGGACAAAGTGAATGAGACGCTTGGGCCGGGGATTGCGCGTATCGAGTTGTTCCGTTACGGAGGGACACTCATTCCATCCGAAGGACCGCCCCATCATTTTACCCGTGGTAATGATCTCGTGATAGTACCGGCAGGAAATGACCGTCCGAGGGTAGCGGTCGAGCATGTCGTCCATTTCGCTTCGCACATCACGCAGCTTGTCTTCACTCCAGAAAAACCCATCCACGCCTTCATCGTTGGTGAGCAACTGGAAATGGACCTTCAGACCCGCATCGGCAATTTTTTTGACGACGGATTCAATGCGGCCGACCTGATTCGCCGTGATCGTGTAGAGATAGTAGGTGTAGGGATCGCCCTCATAATGCCGCCGCGATACGGCGAAGGTATCTTTGCCCCGGAGGACTTTTTCGTCTTCTTCGTCCCCCCACAGGGAGATGCCCACCATCATGTCGGGAAAACGGTCCCGGGGAATCTTGATCTGGCCGTTTGTGGCACAGTAGGTGGGAAGCTGACGGTAAAAGGCCTCGACCCGGTCCAGGTAAAGGGTCGGCTCGCCGCCGATCAGGATGGCCAGATTGACCCCCCGTTGCTTTTCCTTGGCGATGAATGCATACCACTTATCCAGGTCCATTTCTTCGGGAGCGGCCAAGTGTTCGTTGGAGGAAAAGAAAAAACATCCCTTACAGCGCAGATTGCACTGGTTGGTCACATCGTAAATGGAACTCCGGATATTGAGGCTGGCGATTCTCCGGTAACGTTCATGCCAGGCTTCATCCAATAAGGAACTGACTGTTTTCATAATATATTTCCGTTTTTCACCATCGTTTCATCCACTGGAAACGATCATCTTAATAGTTGGAACCCGGAAGCGGTTTTCCGGGCGGTTCAATCAGTTTCGTGCAGAGGTTTTCCCCCTTTTCGTAATTCATGACCCAGACGGCCAGGTAGGTGTCCACATAATCCAGCCAGGATCGGAAAGTTTCCGGATCGGTCGTATGCCGGTGGAGACGGGCGGTCACCACAGCGCTGCCGGAGGCATAATGCCGGCAGTCTTCACAGTCCGTATCGGGTACACAGCAGGCAATATTGCGATCCCAGGACAGATCCGCCCGGTACTGCCGGAACGTGCGGCCGAGCCCGATGTCGGTGGACGCATTCATCCGGGGATACGAACAACCGTAGAGGGTGTGGAGCCCGTAAGCTTCCGTGTGGGCCACGACATTATAAGGCGAAAACAACGTGTTCTCAGGATACAGGCTCAGCAGATCCATCATGGTACGCCTCGTTCTGAGCAGCGAAGCCGAGTCATGCCGCAGGCTCCCCGTATACCCCACCGGTGCGGAAAACATGTTGAAAGTCATGCGGCAATCCCGGCTGACAATGGTATCCATAACCTCGTAGACTTCATCAATATTTTCTCGGGTAAAGGTATAAACAAAGACGGCCCGGGCATCGCCGGCGTAATTGTCAATCTGCCGTTCCAGGAGTTTTCCGGCCCGGCGGATACGGAAACTCGTTTCATCGTTTCCCCAGACGGAAATGTGGATCCGGTAACCCACGCTTTCGGGAATCCGGATGTAACCGTTGGTGGCGATGCTGCCCAAAGGCATCTCCTGATAACATACCTCAAGCAACTCCGGAACCAGGGAAGGTTCGGCGCCGGCCAGGACGACATAGGTAATCCCGCGGAATTTTTCCTCCTGCATGAGCTTTCGCCATGCTTCCGGATCGCGGTTTTCCGGGGCGAACTGTTTTTCCCCCTCGTAGTAATAACAGCCGTCGCAACGGATATTGCAGCGGTTGGTCATGTCATAGGTTGATTCCCTGAGAAAGAAATACTTCCTGACCTTCTCCCATCGCAGAGAAACCTCCGGATCGGCTAAAAGTTCGGAAAATTTCCATTTTCTTCTCCCGGCATCCGCTGTCGTGATCGTAATGGTTTCCGTGCTGTCCATGAATCCGCTGTTTATTCGTATGATTACGCCTGAAGCATCTGTTCAATATAGTCCGCAATCAGGCGAACGTTCCTCAATTTCGGATAATCGTCCTCGTCAATCGTAATCCCGTATTCATCCTGCAGCACGAGCACCACCGTCGCCAGGTCCATACTGTCCACCCCCAGTTCATCGACCAGATCGAGGTCGGGATCGAACGTGTCCGGTGTAATGTCCTGCAATTTTAATTCGGCAATGACAATCTCAGCGATACGGATGATCAGGGCCTTTTTTTCCGTGCTCACGGGCATCCACTCCTCCTGAATATAAATATGCCTTGACCGAAATCAAGGACTTCATAATCTTTGTTGTTCCGGACAATCTTCCGCAAGGATCTCCGCAGCCATCAAACCGCTGCAAACCGGTTTTGTGTCCAGAAATACCTGGAACGAATAGGAAAGTTTTTCTTCCTGCCGGGATCGGGAAAAGGACAGGATCAATCCGTCATCGGGCTTGACCGGCAGGCGGAACCGTACCCGGCGGATGCCCACAACCCTGATTTTTGTTCCGTGGACGGACTCTTCCCCCAGAATGGCTTGTTTCACCATCGCCAGGATAGCCAGCCCCGGAAGGATCGGGTTTTCGGGGAAATGCCCGGCATACCAGGGTGACCCGCTGGGGGCCGTCGCCCGGATGACCGCCATGGCGCCCGAAGGGTCGCGATCATGGGATATGAAGTGCCATTGTTCCGTCATAACTTAGGTTGGCGAACCGCGACCCGTTTACCGGTCGATGATTCGGCACCCCCCATCCTGTATCTCATTTCCGTTGACTTCTTTTCCCAGACCGCGTTATCGGTTCCGGTGTGGAAGGTTACGGAATATCCTTAATCATTCAAGATACATTTAAGGGAAAGGCAATATCACTGATCCCCGCCTGTATCAATACTTTTTTACGCTTGACAACCATGTAAAATCATTAACCATCATTTGTTGTCCGAACCATGATGGATTTCCCCAGCAATGCCGCCAGGGGGATGATCTGCAGTCCTTTTTCCTGAAGACCGGTCAGGATCGATACGATTTCCGCTTGCCAGTCCCGGCTTGTTACCGTTCCCGGTGGGCAGGTATCATGCAGGACAATAATATCATCGGGGCGTACTTTGTTCAGGATGCGGTTATTCATGCCCCGCACAAAGCGGTTTCCGCCGTCCCAGGCCCGACAGGAAAAATTGACACAGAATAGCCCCTGGCGGTGCAAAACAACGGCAAGCTTCGGATTGGTAATCCCCACCGGAGGCCTGAAAGCCAGAGGTACAATTCCAAACAGGCGCAATTGCTCCTGAGTTTTTTGCACTTCCCCCGAAAGGCGTTTCATGGTTCGCAGCATCAGCAGGACATCATGACTGTAAGAGTGATTGCCTATGTCATGTCCCTTCTCGAGAATGGCCCGGACCAGTTCAGGATGTCCGGCAACCCGTTCACCCGTGACGAAGAACGTGGCCTTTAACTCCTGTGTTTCCAGTAAGTCGAGCAGCCAGGGGGTGGTCGCGGGATCCGGTCCGTCGTCGAAGGTTAGTGCCACCACAGGTTTTCCCGTATTCCCCCGGCTGTTTGCCGGAAGAAAAAAACTCACGCCGGGCAGAAAAGAAGCAATCAGGCAACATATGATGAACAGGACCAGAGGAAGGATGACCAGATATGGAGCAAAGACACTCAGGACCAAGGCAACCGTCAAAGCAGCGAACCCAAACAACGCCGCGGGTGTTGCGGCTTCTTCCCTGATTTCATCTGCCGTCATCGGATCAGGTACTCCCAAAGCGGACCCACCCGCCCCCTTGCGTACATCCGGGCGAGAATCCTGGCGGTTTTTTCCGCGCCGGAACCAACGAGCCAGTTGATTTTTCCTTCTGTATGATCCGCCAGCATATCCATGGCTTTTTGACGGTCCAGTGCCGAAGACCAGTAAAAAGTCGGATCCAGCAGGTTCGTTGCAGGAGATATTTGCCCCTCCCGGAGCGCCAGATCATATAAATATGTGTGCGGATAGATACGGATACCGCTGAAGACAAAATATACGGCTCTGTTCAAATCTTCTGTTTTATTCAAGGATTCCCGAAGCGTGGCTTCGCATTCGCCGGGCCCCCCGAGCATCAGATAGTGGGCAATGTCAAGTCCCGCTTCGGTTGCCCGCTGGTGCGCGACCTGAACATCTTCCCGCCGGAAAGGTTTCCGGTAGGCGGCCAGCATCAAATCACTGAGGGATTCCGTCCCGAATTCCACATGTCGCAGTCCCGTTTCCGCCAGACGGCGGTAATAATCCGGTGGTGGATTGGTCGGCGTGAAGAAGGCCCCCCACGGTACGGAAACACCGGCTTTCTGGAAGGCCAGGGCCACTGCCAGACTGTGATCGTAATCGCCGTTAAAGGTCGAATCGGTAATATAGAGATAGCGGGCCCCTGCGTCCTGGAGCATTCTGGCGGTTGCAGCCACTTCCTCGGGCGGAACAAAACGGAATGTTTTCCCCTCGATGTGGGGATAGGTGCAGTAAATACAGCGGAAAGGACAGCCGCGCTTGGTCTGCAGATTGAGCATGCCTCCCCGCTGCAGGTAAAATGACGTGTAGAGATGGTTTGGAAAGGGTCCCCGGTGAAAGGCGCCGGGCCAAGGTTCGGGAAAAATGACGGGGCCCCCTTTCTTAATAATCCCGGGTAGATGATTTAAACCATCATTTTTTTCGAGCGCTTCAAGCAGAAAAGGCAGGCGTTCACCTTCGCCGATAACCCCAAAATCGGCGTCAAGACGCTGCATCCATTCCCCAGGCAGGATCGTAAAGCCGCTTCCACCGAGGACAACCTTCGCCTGGGTATGATTCCTGATCAGGTGAATCAAATCGGCGATACTCTCCGCGAAACCCTTTACATGGGTGGAATCGGTCGTATCGATATTCCGGATGGAAAGACCGATTAAATCGGGTTGTTCGCGAACGAGAATCTTCACGAGCGCTTCGTCATTGGCAAATTCGTTCATATCAACGATTTGAACCCGGTGTCGGGAACCGATGGCGTGGGCAACGTAATCCAGCCCAATGGGATAGGTCGGATACGGATCCGTCATGGTGTTTGTGGAAATCAGCAGAATTTTCATCAGCGCCCCTCCCAAACTTCCCGGCCGAACCTTTCCTGGCCGATGATACGTCTGACCGTTTGAAACGATCCCAATGTGGTGCCCATGATTCCGGGAGCCAGAATGTTCTGCCCGGCGAAATAAAGACCTGAGATAGATGGACGGTTCAAACAGGTTGTCTTCATCAGTTGGCCCGACGAACGCATAATACCATAGGCGGACCCCTCGGGGCTGCCGACCCAGTCGCGTATGGTTAAGGGGGTATAGGTATCGATCATTTTCATCCCCTGCAGGGGTCCGAAAAACGCCTGCGCTTCATTAATGAACGTCTCGGCCTTCTTTCGCTTGGTCTCCTCATAATCTTCGCCCCGTTGCCCGGATTTGGTATGCAGCCAGGGCCGCCATGATTCAATACCGCTTGTGGTCATCATGGTCAGCAACAGCGTGTCAGGCCGGGTGCTTTCCCTGATCTGCAGAAATAAACCGTGCTGCAAAGAACCGTCTGCCTCGGGGTGCAGCCGGTAGAGATTATAGGGGAGCCCCGCATGAACCTTTGCATCAACAGCCAGCGTGACGACAAAAAGCCCTTTCGTATTCTCAAACCCCTTGATGCGTGCCGCATGATCGGAACGGAGGCTTTCCCCGGGGAGCATGGACATGACATTCCGGGGATGGATGGCGGCGATGATGGTGTCTGCTGCGAGTTCGCGCCCCGATTGCAGGCGCAACCCGCGAAGACGATCCGCATCGGCCAGAATATGCAGTGCGCCGTCTCCGGTCAGGAGTTCGCCTCCCAGCATTTCAAACCGCCGCACAAACGTCTCGGCCAGGAGGGAACTGCTTTCTTTAAGTCTCCAGGACGAAAGGAGATAAGAAGCCAGGATCATGTAATAGAAAAAACGCGGGCAATCCTGGAGCGGGACCCCGATCAGGGTCGCGGGAACCCCCAGGACGCACATAAGACGGGGAGAACAGTGCAAACGGGTCAGATAATCCCCCATGGGAGAAAAACTATCCAGGGAAACGGCCTTTCCCGCTGTATTGGTCAGCATTTCCAGCCGTGCAAAACTCTGAAAGACGTCCCGGAGTTCTTCCATGAAAGCGGTGATCTGTGACTGTTCCTGCGGGAATGATTTTCTCAGATTATCTTCAAAGGCTTCCAGGCCTTCGGGAAGATCAAAATTGAAATCATCGAAAACATAACGGTCAATCGGCCCATTTACCCCCATGCGCTCCAGGGCAATGTCGGAGGCGACGCCCAGGCAGTCCCACAGTCGTCGGAGCGGTTGACCGGCGGCCAGAGCCCCCAGGTAATGAATGCCGACGGGGCAGTCGCAACCCTGTCGCCGGTAGCCACGCATGAGCCCGCCCGCCAGGGTATTTTTCTCGACCATGGTGACGGAATAACCCAGCTTGGCCAACAGAATGCCCGTGCTCAGACCGCCTACCCCGGAGCCGATGATCAGGATTTTTCCCGGGTTCCGATTCTGTTTCAGCATGGATTGACCTCCAGGGCCGTTACATGATGACCCAACCCGAGGATAAGTATCCCGCGACCGGCCAAGGCGGGGGAGCCGTCCTGGCAGAAAACGTCCGGTATGCGCTCTGCTTCGACCATGCGCACCGCCAGGACCGCTGCCAGGGCAGAGACCGAGGTGAATTCGCCCAGGAAACGGCGGTAATCAACCACGGGACGGGAAAAATCCGTCAACGTTTGGAAAGTTTCCAATTGTGCTTTCCCCTTTTCCTGCTGGGCCCATGGTATTCCCGCCAGAATCAGGCCGAATCGTTCCCGGATCCGGGCAACGCCTCCCAGGGCGGAAATCATTTCCGGAATGCGGGAGATTTCGTCACCCGCAAAGGCCACAACGGGGACGGTCACCTGGCAGGAGGCGCCTGACGGATGGCGGGAAAGATACAATGCACCGCCCCCGTCCGCAGGGATACCTGTTTGTGCAAGGGATGCATCAAAAAGCGGTGACAGGGTCGCATGGTATTCGTCCGCTCCGACCAGGAGAATCGGATCATCCCGGACCAGGAGATCGGCACAGTACAGGGCCTGCTCGAAGGTGCAATCCCCGCCCGTCATGGTGATATTGGGACCGGTCGCCTGGAAATGGATGGCTGCCTGCCCCGTCGGCGCGTTGTGGACCGAGCCGATAAAATCGGTCGGACTGGTAAAACGTTCACCTGATGTAAACAGTTTCTGCAGGAAATCATGGGTTTCGGAAAGGCTTCCCCAGCCTGTTCCCAGAAATACCGACCGGGGCGCTTCCCGTTCCGGTTTTTCCCCGCAGGCCGAAACCGCCAGAGACAGCACCATGCGGGCCAACCGCTTCAGGCGGCGTACGGCTTTCTCGGACAGCGGTTTTAGGATGTTCTCGTTTGCCACGATTCCTGGGAAAGGTTCGCCGACTTGCAGCCGTGTCAGGGTCTCTTCAAGATCTCCCGCACAGGAGAGACCGGAGCGGCCATAAACGAAGAAAGGTGCCTTGGGTTTGTATGCTGGGGACGCAACAGAGGAAACGTGACCGCTCAAATCTCCAAAAGCCAAAACGGCGTTGTTTCCACCAAACCCGAATGCATTCACGAGGACCTTCTTGACGGGGGCCTGTTGCGACTGTTGGATGGGAACCAGGTTCAATAAGGGGTCGGCTTCCGTGAAACCGACATTGGCAGGAATGAAACCGTAACGCATAGCGAGAATCGACGTCACCGCACCCATTGCACCGGCGGCTGCCAGGGCATGGCCATGGGCGCCTTTCAGGGAAGACAGGCGCGGCAGCGGAAGATCGCCGAACAGATCCCGGATGGCCCTGGCTTCGGCCCGATCGTTATCGGCCGTTCCGGTTCCATGGAGTTGGATATAATCGATTTCCCCTGCCGTAAGGCCGGCATCGCTCAGGGCCTCCTGCATGGCCCGTAACGCTCCTTCGCCTTCCGGATGGGGGGCGGCGGGGTGGTAGGCGTCGCAGGACAGACC
>CAZTYA010000001.1:0-28963 GCA_964617255.1 uncultured Syntrophales bacterium | reverse complement strand
GGGAAAATATAGGAGAAGAGTTCCGGAAACCACAGGGAGAGTCCCGAGCCGCCGATCACTGTCATCCCCCAGAAAACGGCAAAGAAGTCAAATTTTTCCCAATAAGTCCAGCGGTCGAACTGCGGCATCTCTCCCCGGTTGAAAAACCACAGGAACATGCCCTTGATGTCCCGCAGATCCTTCAGGTTCGGGCACAGCGAATCGGGCCCGAACAGCCGTCCCAGCCAACCGGACGCCTTCCAGCCCGGGAAGAGAAACTTCACGGAAAGCCAGGCGATGTACAGAAACAGGCCGATCAGTACCGTTGCGGCAACCCGGTGAAAAATCCCTGCCAT
This sequence comes from uncultured Syntrophales bacterium, assembly GCA_964617255.1. Taxonomy (GTDB): domain Bacteria; phylum Desulfobacterota; class Syntrophia; order Syntrophales; family JAAYKM01; genus JAAYKM01. The sequence goes on along the minus strand of CAZTYA010000001.1, from coordinate 28,628 downwards.
GGCCGCCCCACCGAAGAGATCCATCAAGATCTTCGCCCAGGCCGTCTGGGGATATTTCAGAGGGAAGCCGGTCAGAACCAGGGTGAAAAAGGAAAGGATCAGGGCCACATGCATGAGCCGCTCCGCAACCGTGAAGCGCTGTACCTGCCGTCCGGCATCACATTCGGGAATGATCCCCCGAGTTTCCAAATATCCCTGACGCTTTCGGCATTTCAGGCTGTAAACCTTGCGCCACCACAGGATCGAATGGGTCCAGAAGAACAGGAATGTCCCGACCAGCAAACCGATCATGAAAACATTGACCCCGAAGAGCAGAGGATAACGACCGGCGTCGGTGTAGTCAGGGTGTGCCACATAGCGGGTAAAGCGGGGGTGAAACCCTTGATGGCACCGGGCGCAACGTTCATCCAGTTGATCCGGAAACAAGGCGGATCGGGTGTCGTTCGGCGGCAGGATGTTGTGCCCCGTATGGCAATCGGCACAACCCGCCACGAGGTCCGGGTAGCCGACCTGATAGACTTTTCCATGGTAGGTTTCGCCGTAATGTTTAACAACGGTTGGCGAAAGGTTGTTGCGCTTTGCCAGGGCGGGATCGTTGTGGCAGGCTTGGCATTTTTCTGTCGCTTCGATCCGCTGTGCGGCTCTATCTTTAAGAGAGGCGGTGTCATAAGCCGGCATATCATGGACACCATGGCAGTCGATGCAGGAAGCTGCATCCCGGCTGCCCTTGAGTAATTTGCCCGTATGGCCCAGGTCGGCATATTGGCGCACCGCGTGACAACCCGTGCAGGTCTTAACCGCCAGAACCCGCTTGTCCCCTTCCACCTTTCTGAGGCCGTGAATCGGCCGGTGGCAGTCCTGACAGGCGATGTTCTGATAAACATGGTGATAGCTTTTATCGTACCGTGCGGCCACTTCACCGTGACAGCTCGCGCAGGCGAGCAGACGGGGCTTTTCGTCGCCCCCCATATGGCGCTCCAGGGATGTAATACCCTGATGGCAACTGGTGCATCCGTTGACGCCATGAATGGATTGGGCAAAGGCTTTTCCGAAGGGTTCATCCCGGTGACAGCTCTGGCAGTCTATCGCAGCCGAGGCGGCACTGGAAATCGAAATCATCAGGAAAAAGACCCCGAACGAAATCATCCGTGTTTTCGGCAGGATCCCTTTCATCGCCCCTTCCCTCCCTTCACCCTGTCTCCATTCAGAGACGCGACACCGCCTTCAAGTCTCCCGATGACCGATACCCCCTTGCGGATCAGAAAACTCGCCGCCAAAAGGGTTTCGCCGTCGTCGGCATCGACGACCACCACCGGTCGATCCAGGGGAATCTCCCCATAACGTTCGTGCAGCTGAGACAAGGGGATGTTCAACGCGTCGGGGATCGGACCGGTGACAGATGGTGTCATGGGCCGGATATCAAGCATCAGGGTTTTCTTTCCGACCGGGTGATCATTTTTCCATTCAGCCACGGGAACACCGGGTATGGCCAGGCGGGGAATCCGCTCTATGGATGCCGTGGCCAGACCGTTTTTCTTCCACGCCGCCAGCCCTCCCGATAAAATAAGCAGGGGCGCTTTTCCTGCCCGGGCTAAACGGGAAACCAGGGGGCAGGTTTCTTCCTGGAGGGTCCGGTTGCCGTAAAGCACAAGCAGCGTTTGCGGCTCCTGCAGCAAAGAGGCCGTAATCGCCTCGCTCGCATCACAGGGGATGTAACGGGCAGCCGGAATGTGCGCATCTCGCCATTGAAGCAGGCTCCCCGCATAGATGATCCGGGGCGGTTTTCCCCCCCGGAGCAGTTTCGATAATTCAGGGACGGTAAGACTTTGGGTCTGGGATCCGGGCGTGTCTGCACGGGAACAACCCAGGAAAATCAGCATGGTACATAAGAGAACCATCATGGCCGGCGATTTATTCATGATCCGGTCCCTCCTTTTTCTGTCCATCAATTGGAAGGTATGTCCTCCAACCCCCAGTCCGTCATCTGGGGCACACTGTTCGGTGCCCGTAATACCGGATAGTCATCCCGGAGAAAACCCCGCATGTTCCGAATCACATTTTTCTTAAAAAACGGCGCGCTTTCTTCATGGCACGAATCGCAGCCTTTGGCTCCCAGGGTCCATTGCCGTTTCAGGGGCGACACCCCGTGGGGAATCAGAAAGGTATCCCGGACGGCAGGCAAGGCTCCGGCACTCAGACTGTCCCCTTTCAGGCGATAAACCCGATCGGACAGGTAAACGACGCCGACAAAACCCTGCCTGGTCAAGGCGCCGATCATGCGTCGAATATCCGGATCGGATAGCACAGAGGCTACCTTCCGGCTGGTTCCGTCGCCGCCCTTCACCGTTTTTGTGGTGAGTCCCTGCAAACCATTGGCCGCCTCTTGCACATAACGCAGCGGGATCGGGCGGACCTCCCCGTTTTTCTGTTCTTCCCCAAACCATTGCAGGCCTTTCGGCACATGGGCCGTATAGTATTCCGTTCCCCTCTTGTCCCGCTTCATTCGTGTTATCCAGGGAATCCAGGGTGTTTTTGCCGGTTGCTCATAAATCGCCGGAAGGAAGGCCAGGGCCAGGTCATCGGCCGTATAACCCTGCGCCGTTCCGGTGCTTAAATCGAGAAGCGCCATGGCTCGGGCGGGACGTTCGGCGGCATGACAGCCGGTGCAGGAAATCAGGTAAAAATGAGACGACCCCCGGGGAAAACGCTTGGCATGCGTTTCCCTCGGATGGGTCGCCTGTCCGGGCAGGCCTCGTCGGACAGGCCGGTACTTGTTTTCCAGATGGCAGTCAACACAGTTTTTCATCCCGATCCCATCCAGATCGTCCCGGACGTGAAGATGCTCCGACTTTCCCTTGGCGATCTGGTGTTGCAATCGTTCGCCTGCCGTTTTCCCCGTCAGGGGATGGCAATCCGTGCAACGGAACCCTTTGGCAATGTGCGCGTCGAACGACGCCTGGTGAATATGGCCGTTATTAACCGCTTCGGCCGGGGCATGACAGGGCAGGCAATTCCGAGAGGCAACGTTGCGACTGATCCGCTCGCCGCGGAGCCGTCCTTCCGGTGTGAATACCCGGCTGTCCCGCCAGGCATAATGGACGATGGGACGTCTGCTGAAATTCCAGGTTCCTTCGAGATAACGGGGACTTCCCGGACCGGCGGCGGGATCGCGGTAGGCGAAAATCGCTCCGGTTACCGTCCCGAATCCGGCGCCGGCGGTAGCCGCCCAGCGGTAGTTGCGGCGGTTGAGCTGCTCGGTCCGCGCATCGAAACGGTAGGCCGGGTCGTGGCAGATAAGGCAGTCGGCTTCGCTCACGCCGCTTTCCCGGAAACGACTCCTGCCGTCCGGCGTCAGCAAAGAAGCATAATCCCCGTCCAGGGGTTTCCGGGTCACCCTTTCGCCGGTGATGAGATTTGATGTCCAGTCGGGACGCCCCTGTGCATTGCGGCCGTACTCCAGGGGACCGCCGCCGGGATGGCAGGCGCCGCAGGCGCGGGACAGATCACGGCCGTTCGCATCCTTTTTCCCATATCCGCCGATCCAATCATAGGCGGTCAGGTCAATCTGCCGGATGTGGCTGTTGTTTTTCGCCGCGAGGCGGGCCGGTCCGGCAAAGGGAAAATAACTGCCGAACATGCCGGGCGAGAGAATCCAGGGCCGCCGGGAATCGTATCCCTCCCGCAAGTTGTCAAACCCCTGCTGAAAGTGGTAACCTTTTGTAATCGTTGTATAATCGTGGCAGATCCCACAGGTTTTTTTCGGGCTGTATGGATCGACGGCGTTTTGATTCGGGGTGATCCGGTCCCCCTGTTCGTTGAAGAGCCAGACCGGCCGATGCTCCCGGGACAGGAGCTCCGTGGGGACAAATCCGGTCAGAACAAGGCAAGCAACCGTAACCACCAGGACGGAAGAAAATCGTCTGCGGATCATCGCCTCACCTCCGCGGCAGCTTATCCGAACCGACAATCAATCAACGACCACCAGGACGGTAAAACAAAACGGTAATCCCAAATCATGTTAAATATTTAGCTTCAGCGAAGCGACTCCCGGTCAAGCCGGCAGCTTTTCTTCCGCCGCATTCGTCCCGGCGATGCGGCCGAAGATCAGGCATTCGGGAATGCTGTTCCCGGGCAGTCTTTTTTCGCCGTGAATACCCCCCGTGACCTCCCCCGCAGCATACAGATGTGGAATTGAATTCCCCCAGATATCAATGACTTGCGCACGGGCATTGATCCGCAGCCCGCCCAGGGTATGATGCACGGCCGGCCACTGGGGCAGGGCGTAAAAAGGACCCGCTTCCATGGGCATCATCTGCGCCGGATTTTCCTTACCAAACTCCAGATCACGGCCTTCACGGATGAACCGGTTGTGTGCAGAAACGGTTCGCGTTAATACTTCCGGGGTCATCTGAAGGAACTGCGCCAGTTCCGCCAGGGTTTCTCCCCGGGCGAACCGCCCGGCATTCAGGCCCGCATCCACCTCGTCCTGGGTTCCCAGCCGGGAAATCATCTTCTGATTAAACAGGGCGTAGGTCAGCTTCTGAACTCCCCCGACGCCGATCTGTGCGCGGGCACAGGTGTTTCCGTCGGCCAGCTCATTCACAAAACGCCGACCCGCCGGATCGACGTAGATCATCCCCGAGACCGGCCCCCGGAGGGCAAATACCGATGGGACGTCGAATTTTCCCGTCACCGGATCGGCAAAGGGATAGATCTGGATAAAGTTCATCTGCGTTACATCGGCGCCTATTGTGCGTGCCAAATGGATCATCTCTCCGGTTGCGCCGGAATGATTCGTGGAATGGTATTCCGGCCCCACAGCCGGATTGTAAGCCTGGCGCATCGCCAGATCGCGCCCAAAACCGCCGCTGGCCAGAATGAGGGCCTGCCGAACCGCGATATTGACCCGCTTTTTCCCCCGCTGCACCTCCACCCCGGTGACCGGAGAGGAGAAGCTGCTGCGCCAGATGCGTGTAACCTTCTCATTGGTGCGAACGGTCGCGCCGTTCTGCTCGGCCATCTTTTTCAACGCCGCCGCGAACAGTTCCCCCGAACCGCCGATTCCGGTATGGATCCGGGGCGCGGAGTGGCCCGGCGACGGCAAGACTTTTTCCCGGATCTTTGCCCCCCCCTTGTCGATCAGCCATTTCAGTGCCGACGGGGCCTGCTTCACAAGGAGACGAATCAACTCAGGATGGCCGTAGAAATTTCCCCCCCGGAGGGTGTCCTCCTCATGGAGGGCTGCGCTGTCCATGCCCAGTCCGAGCTTTTCCCGCAGATGGTAGACGTCATCCCAGGCGGCGTACTCGCCATGACTGATCACGGAATTGCCCCCGTACCCGGACATCTTTTCCAGGACAACGACCTTGGCCCCCCGGTCCGCCGCTTCCGCCGCCGCCGCAAGACCCGCAAAGCCGGACCCCACAACAACGATATCCCATATTTCATCCCAGCGCGCAGCTTTTTCCCGGGTCGAAACGGCCGCCCCGGCCCCGGAAGAAATCAACAGGGCTCCCGCCGTCGTCAACAAACCCGAGCTGAGCGCCCCTTTCAGCAACGCGCGCCGACTCAAACCGGATTGTTCCGCCTCCGGCTGATCCAGCTTTTTTTTATGGTGTCCGGCCATGTTAGAATATCCGTGGTATCTGATCCGCTTTGCCTTAAAACGGCTCCTGATGATGCGCTGCCGATTTACGGAAACCGGTATCCCCTGCTCCAACTCAAATTAACACATCGGATGTTGTGCAACAAAGGATTTTTTAGGACGCGCACTCTTTTCCCGCCGTGCCAGGCGCCATCGCGGGATAGGCCCACAGGGCGATGAAGTAAAGGAAAACAGAGATAAACAAAAGGACATGCAAACCCCAGGCGACGGCCAGGAGCTGACCCAGCGGAATGGCGATAACGCTGAAAATCACATAAACACCCAGGGCCCAGGGCAGGAAAAAACCGGCCCGATCATTCAGGCAGGCGAGGCCGAGGGGAAAAGGCATCCCGGCAATGAACGCGACGGGGGCCGTAATGATCAGCATGGTTACCACCTTGATCAGGCCGGCCAGGGGAAGCAGGACCGACAGAACCGGAATCAGGAGAAAGACATACAAAACCAGACAGGTAATGATCCGGACGATAGACCATTTGATACCCCGGTCGGAAAAAGGATCGAGCTTCGAGGTGCGGTAGCTCCCGCAACCGGAAAAAAAGAGCATGGCGCACACGATGACGGTCACTGCGGTGGCCGTGTCGTTGAGGAAAAACGCACACCGTTCGGAAAGCACCCTGGTGATGAAAACCATACCGAGACCCAGGCAGGCGAAATAAACGGCCATCCGGAGTCGTGAATGGGGCCCGGCAACCTCTTTTTTGCGGATCAGCGGAAGTAAGATGACGCAAACACCCATGATGCTTGCTAAAAAGAGCATCGCCGGATTGATGAGCTGACCGATCTCAACCCGCGGAATGCCGTGCCGGGCTTTCAGCAGCGTCGGTATCGCACGGACAGGGAAAACGTCATGGAAAAAAGGCCGATCCAGTGTCGCCGGTTCCAGGTTTAAAACGGAGGTGGACGAAGCGGTGCGCGGGATCTGAAACAGGTTCAGCGCCGCATGCCGAAGAGCATCCGCTTGTTCCGCCCGGCGGTTGTTTTGGTCGATCGTCCCTGCGGCCGGATGACCTTGCAATACACTGTTTTTATTAGGTTCGATTCCAGGATACCAGGATATATCAAAAGATCGTTCCCGGCAGAAGGCCTGAAGTGCAGCAATCGCCTGGTCCGTAAACCCTTTCCGTGACACCAGAATCCGGGCGCCTGATGCCGAACGGTAAACCAGAATATGCTTTCCCGGATCGTCCACCCCAATCCGGCGCAGACTCTGGTCGACCGTGTCCAAGAGCTTCTCGGCGTAGGCGGAAAAACCGGCCGTCGCAACCGGCAGCGACAAAAGGCCGTCGTCTTTGAGGGCGTAAAAATAGCGGGAAACCGCCTCGATTGTTAAGGCGTAACGGTTGGCCTCTCCTTCCGCAAGGAAGGTGGAGCCCATGTCGATCAGGTCGAATGCCCGCGGTTCGAGAACGCCCAGAGGGGCACTGCAGGACAGGGAGATCCCCCCCATACCGGAAATGGTCTGCCGGACCAGTTCGTAAACCGTGCGAGTCGGTTCCACGGCACGGATGGTCCGCTTTTCACCCCAGAGTTCATGAATCTTGAACCCGCCGTCCGTGCCGATGAACAGGTATGTTCCCAGCGGCTTCAGCCGGTACGGGAAGGCATCGAGGGAGGCGTCAAAATACGACCGGTCCCGGTTTCCTTCCCTGTAGAGGCCCAGGATGCGGGCGCCGTCACGATAGAGACCCCGGGCAACCGGCTTCTGGGCGACACGGGGAAACCCGTATTGGTGCGACAGGTTAATGGCCCGCCGCTCTGTAAAATTGTCGAGGATGTGGTAATAACCACCGGGGGTGGGCGTTTCGTTCAAAACGCGGTTACCCTCCACCCTCATCGCGGACGAGACCGCTTTGTAGCCCGGAATGTGTGCGTGGTTCCCGTCCAGAACCCGCCACATCCCGAAACCGGTGATGAAAAAAAGAAGGGCCAGGCCCGTCAGGAACATGGTGTAACGCAGGACGAAAAGCCGGGCCAGCGCCGCCAGGGCCAGGACCGGCAGGAGCACCGCCAGAAGCTGGAACGGATGGATGAAGGACTGGCAAACGAAAACCAGGAGCCACCCTGCGGCCGCCCCAAAGAGGTGACAGGCTGAGGCCTGCGCGATCTCACCGGACAGATCGAGAAAACTGAGGCCGATGAACAGTCCCGCCAGGAAAAAGACGGGAAGCAGAGCCAAAACGTAATAAAGCAGGTTCAACACCTGTCCCGGCCAGAGGCACCCCTGCATCAGGAACGGGTTGAACCGGTTCAGGGCAATCAGCTGAAACGCCAGGGCTGAAACAAAAAGGAGTACGAAGGGAAGCCAGAAGAGAATCGCCGCACGACGGCGCGCGAAGAAATCGGGAAAAAGGGCCAGGCACACCCCGCTGATCGCAACCCCGGAAAAGGCGACGGCGGTGACGGCGACTCCGTATTCCGACCAGGCGGCCAGGGCAAAAAAACGGACCAGCAATATCACCAGGCCCAGGGTATAGGCGGACACAAAAAACAGGGCCAGGTAGCGGGGTATTTTTATGAGCAGATCTTTCATGGCATCGCTGACGCTCCCGTAGAATTTCCGTGGAATTTAAGAGGATGAACCGTGGTTCTCCCCTTCGCCCATATCGAATATCGCCTCTCTTGTCAAACATTTGCGGGATGGCCTACCCATTGGTGTAAAAGTTCAAGCCTTTCTATCCCAGTGCCGGCCCCGATTCTTCAGGCCCGGGGTATCTTCCAAAAGGTTACCAGAAGGGGTCAGGTAATTCCCGAAAAGAACAAAACGGGATAGAAAAAGGACCGCAGCCACAAGTTATCCACAGCCGGAAGCCCTGCGTCAGGCCCTTTGGTAAGACGGGGTGGAAATCGCCCGGGTGTACGTTGCCATCACCTTTGAGCACACATTTTTTCGTCCTGTTATCAGCGTCTTAGCCGGGGGTATTTTCGGCTTAAAAAAAGCCTTGATTTGTGTTATGGGTTCCCCACACTAACGCTGAACCGGAAGATAAAAACCCAAACCCATCATGCGTAAAATCATCTGCATCGCGAATCAAAAGGGAGGCGTCGGCAAAACGACCACGGCGGTCAACCTTGCCGCCTGCCTGGCTGTTGCCGAAAAAAAGACGCTCCTGATCGATTGCGATTCCCAGGGGAACGCGACGAGCGGGATGGGAATAGACAAGCGACAGATCGCCGAAAAAAATCTCTATCATGCCCTGATCGGCAAGATACCTCTGCGGGAAGCGGTGACGCCCACTCAGATTCCGCACCTCGATCTGATTCCGTCGAATCAGGACCTGATCGGAATCGAGGTGGAGTTTATCCACCTGCCGGAGCGGGAAAAACGGCTCCGCACGTTTCTGCGGCAGATGGACGTCTCCTATGACTACGTCATTTTAGACTGTCCGCCGTCGTTGGGTTTTCTGACCATCAACGCCCTGGTGGCCTCGGACGCCCTGATGGTACCGCTGCAGTGTGAATATTTCGCCATGGAAGGTCTCGGCCAGTTGATGAACACCCTGAAGATTGTGCAGAACCGGTTGAATCCGTCATTGACCCTGGGGGGAATTCTCCTGACCATGTTCGACGCGAGAAACACGCTCTCGCACCGTGTCAGTGAGGATATCCGCAAACATTTCGGGAGCCGCGTTTTCCAGACGGTGATTCCCCGGAACGTTCGGCTGTCCGAAAGCCCCAGCCATGGTCTGCCCATCATTTTATATGATATCCGGTCCCGGGGCGCCATGTCCTATATGGAGCTGACCCGGGAATTTATGAACTGCGGGAGAATATAAATGCCACCGAAACAATCCTTAGGACGGGGATTGGAAGCCATGTTCCCCGACCTCATGACGGATATGGAAGACCGGCCTCGCCTGATCACCTGCGGCATCGAAGAGATCCGGCCGAACCGTTACCAGCCGCGCAAGGATTTCCGCGACCGTGAACAGAAGGAACTCGTCGCTTCCATCCGGAAAAGCGGCATCATTCAGCCCATCGTTGTCCGAAAAGACGACACCGGCTACGAGATCATCGCCGGGGAAAGACGCTGGCGGGCCGCCCAGGAGGCTGGTCTGGATCGCGTTCCCATTGTCATCCGCACCGCCAGCGATGTCGAAGCCGCCGAGTTGTCCCTGATCGAAAACCTTCAGCGTGAAGGCCTGAACCCTCTGGAGGAGGCCGACGCTTACCGGACCCTGGTTGAGACTTTCGGTCAGACCCACGAGAGCATCGCCACGAAAATAGGAAAGGATCGCTCCACCGTGGCCAACACGATCCGTCTGTTGAAACTGCCGGGAAAGATACAGGAAGCCCTGGTAGAAAAAAAGATCACGGCTGGACACGCCCGGGCGATTCTTGCCTGCGAAGCGACGGAACAACAAACGGCCGTATTTCAAACGATTATCAAAAAAGATCTGAACGTCAGGGAAACGGAAAAGCTCATTCAGACGCTCAGGGCGCCCAAAGCGGAAAAAAAGACGCTCAAGCGGGAACAATATCTGGAAGATCTGGAGAAAAAACTGTCTGCTTTATTGATGACACGGGTGCAGATCAAAAAGAAAAGTAAAAAAGGTTCCATCGAAATCAACTTTTCTTCCACGGAAGAACTGGGACGGCTGGTCGAACTTTTCTTTAAGATGAATCCGGATTGATGCCACAGATGGTTTTGTAGACGTCATTTAACGTTACATAGGCCGACATCGTTAAAACCAGGAAAAAAGAACAGAGCTATCCACACTTGTGGATAATCATGTGGATGAGGATTTATAACCTTGCAGATTTTATGGGAAAATACACAAAAATTGATCCAGGAAAAAGTCTCCAAGCAGAATTATGAAACCTGGATCAAGCCGATTCGCATCCTCTCTGTTGAGGATAATCAAGTTTGTTTGGCCGTCCCGAATCGTTTTTTCAAAGACTGGCTTGTGGAAAATTACCATCACACGATCCAGGAATGTCTTTTGAATACGATGGGTTACAATACAAACATCGTTTTCATCATTTCCCAGGGTGAAACGAAGGAGGAGACATCCGTCAACGGGAATGGTCATGCGAACCACGTGGCGGTGTCCTCCGCACCGGTTAAAACATCCAAAATGCAGTATCACCACACCTTGAATACCAATTACAGTTTTGACCGTTTTGTCATCGGTTCTTCCAATCAATTCGCCCATGCGGCGTCGATTGCCGTGGCGGAGCATCCGGCGAAGAACTATAATCCTTTTTTTATCTACGGCGGCGTTGGTCTGGGAAAGACCCATCTGTTGAATGCCATCGGCCTTCTGACCTATGCCCTCTATCCGGAGATGAACGTCCTGTACGTATCGGCGGAGGAATTCATTAACGAACTGATCAGCTCCATCCGTCATGACAAGATGCCTAAATTTCGGGAAAAGTTTCGTAATATCGATTGTTTGTTAATTGATGATATTCAGTTTATCGCCGGCAAAGACCGCACCCAGGAGGAATTTTTCCATACCTTCAACACCCTTCATGACTCGGGAAAACAGATCGTCATGACCAGCGACAATTTCCCGAAGGACATTCCCAACCTGGAGGGGCGTCTGCGGTCACGTTTCGAGTGGGGCTTGATCGCCGATATTCAACCACCTGAAATCGAAACAAAAATCGCCATTTTGGAGAAAAAGGCTCAGGAAAATCATATCGATCTGCCTCACGATGCAGCCTCCTACATTGCTTCCCACGCGGAATCCAATATCCGGGAACTGGAGGGATTTTTGACCCAGACCGTTGCCTATGCATCGCTGACAAAACGGAAAATAGACCTTGATCTGGTCCGTCAGGTCTTGGCGAGAATCCTTAAAACAAATGAAAAGGTCAGCGTCACTATTGACGATGTCATGAAGGCTATTTCCGAGCGCTACGGCATAAAACTGTCCGACCTGAAATCTCCCAAGAAAAACAAGAATTTGGCCTCGGCGCGTCAGATAGTGATGTACTTATCGAGAAAATTGACCAATGCCTCCTTTCCGGACATCGGGGAAAAACTGGGTGGCCGAGATCATTCTACAGTTATTTATGCGGATAACAAAATAAAGAAACTGATCGAAACGGACCAGGAGTTAAAGAAGACCCTTCAGGAAATCGAAGACGGACTTCTCCAGCGTCGCTAACTTTAAATACAGGTTTTATCCACAAGGAAAAAATGACAGAAGAAGAGAAAAAGACCGGCTTTATATCAATCATTACTGTTTATCCACAGGTTCTTTTACTATAACTAATTTAAATATTAGAAAAACTTAAATAACTAATTTAAACCGAAAGGATGCAGACGAAGATGGATTTTACGATTAAAAGAGATGTTTTTTTGGAAGGCGTGCAAAAAACACTGGGCATTGTCGATAAGAAAACAACCCTCCCCATCTTGAGTAACATTCTCCTGGAAGCGGAAGAAAACCGGGTGCGTATCGTGGCCACCGACCGTGAGATCAGTCTCATTGCCCGTTATGAAGCTGAGGTGACCGAAGCAGGAAAAATAACCCTTTCCGCTAAAAAACTCTATGAAATGATTAGAGAAATTCAGGGTGAGGCCATCCACGTCGAAACCGATTCCCGTAACATTGTGACGCTGACCTGTCAAAAGGCGGTTTACCGGATCATGGGTATTTCTGCTGATGAATATCCGGCGGTCGTAGCCGAAGAAAATGTTCCCCTGTTTCCCATCTCGGGCACCCTCATCAAGGAAATGGTGCGCAAGGTCTTTTTTGCGATGTCAACCGATGAATTGAGAAGAAACTTAAACGGTATTTTTTTACAGACCGAGACAATGCCGGAGGGTGTGACCATCAGAATGGTGGCGACAGACGGACATCGTCTGTCCTTGGCGCACAAAAAACTGGATGTGTCGGAATTTCTCGATATTCCCGTAGGGATTATTCTTCCCAGAAAGGGGGTCGGCGAAATCCGAAAAGTTGTGGAGGACGATCCGGACCATGTAGCCATTGGATTAATGGGGCAGATGTTTATCGTTCAGACGGGTAATGTCCTGTTGAAAGTCAGCTTAATCAATGCGGAGTATCCGGATTACAAAAGGGTCATTCCCACTGAAAAAGGTACGGTGCTGTTTTTGCCAAAGGATGGTTTTCTTCATGCCCTTCGCAGAATGTGGGTGGTGGTGTCGGCGGAAGAATTTAGAACCGTTCTGCTTTCCATTGCCGAGAACCGGATGATCCTGCAATCCCAAAATGCCGATGTAGGTGAAGCCAAGGAGGATATAGATGTTTCCTATGAAGGGGAAAAGCTGGAAGTCGGTTATAATGCGGACTACCTGATTGACGCCATCGAAGTGATCGACGAGGAGACCATCGCTTTTGAATTGGGAGTGGGTAGAAAACCGGGTATTGTTCGCTCCGCCAGTCATGACGAGTACCTCTGTGTCGTCATGCCTTTGATGATTTAAGCTGTGGATAAAAAGAGGATAAATAGGAAGTAAAGAATAAAATATTTAATTAAATAAAATACTTCTGTTTATTATTTATTAAAATAAGGCTGTTTATAAAGAAGTAAAAAAGAGGTTTTTAATCAATGATTGAGAATTATAGTGCTGATAGCATTAAGGTATTGGAGGGGTTAGAGGCGGTCCGGAAGCGGCCGGCCATGTATATCGGGTCAACGGGCAAGGAAGGACTCCATCATCTGGTTTACGAGGTGGTGGATAACGCCATCGATGAAGCCGCTGCGGGCTTCTGCAACACAATCACGGTGGTTGTGCGCATGGACAACAGTGTTGTTGTTGATGACAACGGTCGGGGTATTCCCGTGGATATGCACAAAACGGAGGGGATCTCGGCGGCGGAAGTTGTCTTGACCAAGCTGCATGCGGGGGCAAAATTTTCCAACGACAGCTACAAGATATCGGGCGGGCTTCATGGCGTTGGTGTATCTGTGGTAAATGCCCTTTCCGCGTCACTGGATCTGGAAATCAGAAGGGACGGCTGTTTGTATACTCAGAGTTACCGCCGGGGCGTACCCCAGGCGCCGCTGGAGTTGGTCGGGAAAACCCGGGGACAGGGAACGAGAGTCACCTTTAAGGCCGATGAGGAAATATTTGAGGAGATGGAATTCAGTTACGACATCCTGGCCAATCGTCTCCGCGAACTGGCCTTCCTCAACTCGGGTGTGAAAATCAATCTTATCGACGAAAGAATCGATAAAAAGAGTGAATTTTACTATGAAGGGGGCATCGTCTCTTTTGTCGAATACATCAATCGGAATAAAAAGGTGCTGCACAAACATCCGATTTTTGTCGAGGGAGACCGCGAAGATTGTCATGTCGAAGTTGCCATCCAGTACAACGACACCTACCAGGAAAATATTTACTCCTTTGCGAACAGCATCAACACGACGGAGGGGGGAACCCACATGATCGGGTTTCGTTCCGCCCTGACACGGGTGTTCAACAACTACGCCGTAAGTTACAATATACTGAAAAGCAACAAGGAATCCCTCCGGGGGGAAGATCTCCGGGAGGGTTTAGCCTGCGTGATCAGCGTCAAGATCAGGAATCCACAGTTCGAGGGACAGACCAAGACGAAACTGGGTAACAGTGAAGTGAGAGGGCTTGTTGAAGGGATCGTTTACGACAAGATCGGCACCTATCTGGAAGAAAACCCGACGGTGGCGAAACAGCTCCTGAGCAAATGCCTGGATGCCGCCCGGGCCCGCGACGCCGCCCGGCGGGCCAGGGAATTGACCCGCCGTAAAAGCGCCCTGGAAGTGGGTGCGTTGCCGGGGAAACTGGCCGACTGCCAGGAGAAGGATCCCGCCGTCAGTGAAATCTACCTTGTCGAGGGAGATTCGGCCGGCGGCTCCGCCAAGCAGGGACGGGATCGGAAAAACCAGGCGATCCTGCCGCTCCGCGGTAAGGTCCTCAATGTCGAAAAGGCCCGGTTTGATAAGATGCTCCAGAACGAGGAGATCAAGGTGATCGTCACCGCCCTGGGTACGGGCATCGGCAAGGACGATTTTGACGTCAGCCGTCTGCGCTACCATAAGGTCATCATCATGACCGATGCCGATGTGGACGGTCTCCACATCCGAACCCTGCTGTTGACCTTTTTCTTCCGCCAGATGAGGGAACTTATCGAGAGGGGCTATCTCTATATCGCCCAACCGCCACTGTTCAAAATCACGGAAAAAAAAGCCGAACGGTACATCATCGATGAAGAGGGAATGAACGGGTATGTTTTGGAAAACGGGGTGGGGAAAATACGTCTGGTCATGGACAACGGCAATTTCTTCACCGGTGCGAAGCTGTCGGCCCTGGTTAAGAAGGTCATGCGCATTGAAACGGTTCTCGACAAATGTGAAAAGGAAAGCAAAGACCGCGAGGTCATTCGTCTTTTAGCCGGAGATCCGGCGCTCTCCGATTGGGATTTCAAAACCCAGGATGCGATGGAGAAGGTGCTCCGGCGGACCGCCAAGGTGCTGGGAGACGCTCTTCTGGAAGCCCTGGTTGATCAGGATCCGGAACACGGCATGTTCAAGATGATGTTCCGTCTGTTACGTAACGGCCAGGAGCGACTGACCTGTATCGACCGAGATATGCTGAAGAATCCAAAGTTCGTCGAAATCAAGACCCTGCTCAGTCAGGTGATCGTCATGGGCGAGGCCCCTTACCGCCTGGTCATGGAAGAGGATGCCGTCCAGCCGCCGGTGGAATTGGCTGACATGGCGGCCTTGGTGGACCATGTTATGTCCCTGGGGAAAAAGGGCTTGACCATTCAGCGCTATAAGGGTCTGGGTGAAATGAACCCCGAGCAGCTCTGGGAGACGACGATGAACCCGGAAAAACGGGCCCTCCTGCAGGTCAAGGTGGAGGATGCCGTCGAGGCGGATGAGATCTTTACGACCCTCATGGGGGACCAGGTCGAGCCCCGCCGGGATTTTATCTTCCAGAACGCCGTCTATGCTTCCAATTTGGATGTGTAGAATCGTTGTTAAAGGAGAAAAGTTTTTCTCTGGTAAAGGAGTATAAAAAAGTCTTTCATGTCATGCCGGACTCCGATCCGGCATCCATTTGCTGGGGTTGACGCGTTGGAAACGGAACCCGGATTATGAGACCGTGCCATAATGCCGTATGATTGTTCGTGGTCATTCTGAATCCTTCGCGGGGCTCAAGGATCAACTCCGTGAAGAATCTAATGAAGAGATTCTTCACCTGGCGCCTCAGAATGGCATTGTGACACAGCCTTCAGGTTACGGGACGACATAGAGGAGAAAAGGAAACACAAGAGGAAGGAACGTTTTCATGGATCAGTTGTTACATCAGAGAAACATCCCTGTAAATATCGAAGAGGAAATGAAGAAGTCCTACGTGGGCTACGCCATGAGCGTCATCATCGGCCGGGCCATCCCCGATGTCCGCGACGGCCTCAAGCCCGTGCATCGCCGCGTCCTGTTTGCGATGAACGAGATGGGGAACCGCTGGAACAAGCCTTATAAAAAATCCGCCCGTATCGTCGGTGATATCATCGGTAAGTACCATCCCCACGGAGACCAGGCGGCCTACGACACGATCGTCCGCATGGCTCAGGATTTCTCCATGCGCTATCCCCTGATCGACGGCCAGGGCAATTTCGGCTCCATCGACGGGGACCCCCCGGCGGCCATGCGTTATACCGAAATCCGGATGGATCGCCTGGCGGAGGAACTTCTGACCGACCTGGACAAGGACACCGTCGATTTCGTTCCCAACTACGACGAATCCATGGAGGAACCGACGGTTCTCCCCGCCCGGTTACCGGTCCTGCTTTTAAACGGGTCCTCGGGAATCGCCGTCGGCGTGGCCACGAACATTCCACCCCATAATCTCCGGGAAATCGTCAACGGGACGATCGCCCTGATCAATAACCCCGACATTACCATCGAGGAACTGATGCGCTACATCCAAGGGCCCGATTTTCCGACGGCGGGGTTCATCAACGGCAGGGAAGGAATCCTGTCCGCCTACCGGACGGGCCGGGGCATCGTCCGGATGCGCGCCCGGGCGCTGATCGAGCGCAACGCGAGAAGCGAAAAAGAAAGCATCATCGTGACGGAACTTCCCTACCAGGTCAACAAAGCCAACCTGATTGAGGCCATTTCGGAATTGGTCAAGGAGAAAAAGATCAGCGGGATTTCCGATCTGCGTGACGAATCCGATCGGGAAGGGATCCGCATCGTGATCGACTTGAAGCGGGACGAACCCTCCGGGGTTATTTTGAACCAGCTTTACAAGCATACCCAGATGGAAACTTCATTTGGGATCATCATGCTGGCCATCGACCATGGTCAGCCCCGGGTGTTTAATCTGAAGGAAGTTTTAAGCAGTTTCATCGATTTCCGCCGGGAAGTCGTCATCCGGCGCACCCGCTTCGAACTGGACCGGGCCAAGGAGCGCGCCCATATCCTGGAAGGGCTCATCATTGCCTTAAACCATATCGACGAGGTGATTGCCGTCATCAAGAAGGCGGACAATCCCCAGGAGGCGATGGTCCGCCTCTGCGAGAGGTTCGGCCTGTCGGAAATCCAGGCGAAGGCCATCCTCGATATGCGTCTCCAGCGCCTGACAGGTCTCGAACGGGAAAAGATCGACACGGAATACGCCGAACTCATGAGGCTGATTCAGGAACTCCTGAGCATCCTGGGGGACAACCGGAAAATTCTCGACGTGATCGTCCGCGAGTTGGATGACATTAAGGACCGTTTCGGCGACGACCGGCGGACGGAAATCGTGACCAGCGTCGAGGATATCGGCATTGAGGACATGATCGTCGAGGAAGACATGGTCGTTACGGTGTCCCATTCGGGCTATATCAAGCGCAACGCCGTAAGCCTCTACCGCAGCCAGCGCCGGGGCGGTCGCGGCAAGATGGGCATGCAGACCAAGGAAGAGGATTTCGTGGAGAACATCTTCATCGCCTCGACCCATCATTACATCCTGATCTTCACGACCGAAGGCCGCGTGTACTGGCTCAAGGTCTACCAGATCCCCCAGGCGGGACGTGCCGCCCGCGGGAAGGCCATCGTCAACCTGATCAATCTGGCCCAGGGGGAAAAACTGGCGGCCATCCTTCCGGTACGCGAGTTCACGGACGACCGGTCCATTGTCATGGTGACCAAGAAGGGCGTTATCAAAAAGACCGTCCTGTCTGCTTATGCGAATCCTCGTTCCACCGGGATCATCGCCATGTCTGTCGATGAAGGAGACGACCTGATCGATGTCCAGATTACGAACAACCAGCAGGATATCTTCCTGGGTACCCGGAAGGGCAAAGCCATTCGCTTCCATGCCGAAGACGTAAGGGATTTGGGGCGGACCGCTCGGGGCGTCACGGGCATCCGCATGGACGAAGACGACCGTGTCGTGGGGGTGGAAATTCTGGCGGAAGGCAACGCCATCCTGACCGTTTCAGAAAACGGTTACGGTAAGCGCACCCTCGTGGTCGAATATCCTTTGCAGGGCCGCGGCGGCAAGGGAACCATCAATCTCAAGACCGTGGCCAAGGTCGGCTTCGTCGCCGGCATCTGCCAGGTGACAGGCGAAGAAGACGTGGTTCTCATCAGTGATACCGGCAAGATCATCCGCCTGCGCGTCGATGAAATCTCCCTCATTCACCGGAGCACCCAGGGGGTGAAGCTCATCGGTTTAAGTGAGGAAGAACGCATCGTCAGCATGGCCCGTGTGGAACGTGATACCTCCTCCGAGACAACCGACGACTTGGAAGGGGACGAGGAAGAGCTTCCCGAAGACGAGGGGGAAGGCGAAGAGATCGAGGAATAATTCAGTACGACAGGATTATCTCAATATCTCAACAGAATCGATCACTTGTTCGGTTTCAAAAATCTGGTTGGCGGGGTGATAAATTTTTTCTTTGTGCCACGTTACCTTGACGACCGTACCTTTATAGAGTTTTTTGTTGAGATTCTTTGGGGAGGATAACTCGGGACCACCTCGCAGAACGAGGATTTGGCTGTTTTTCAACGAAGATAGGGTGTAATAGCAGCAGACCTCGCTGCATTGAATGTTTTTTATCACGCCGACTGAGCTCTGAAAATCTGTTTCATCAGGAGGCTTGGGCGCCGGTGAGGATATTTCACCCTGATCTGGGGTGATCGGGGCGGAGGCGTAAGCACAAAAGGAATCACATTCCGTCGTGTGCAGGGAAACGTTCAAGACCGCGTTTGCCATCGTCAGTATGGCGAGGACGGTGATGACCAAGGTCCATTTTCTTTTCACGGGTTTTATATCCATCAAAACACCCAATCACCTTTCTTTGTTGTTATTCCCAGGCCATGCTGGTTCCGGAAAAACCACCGTATTCATGACCGTTGATACCGATTTTCAGGGAAAAATCCCCAAAGCTTATGGCATTGTTGGCTGATGTGACGTTGCCGCAGCCGATCATGCCGATTTCCGATTGTGTATAGGATCCGGAATCGGGCGTAACCAATTCGGCCAGGCGCAGGGTTCCGTCATGAAGGATTTGCAGCACGGAGATATCAGTCACATTCGGATTGATGGCATCCCACTGGAATTGAGGTCGGGTGTCCGGGTTTTCGATATGGGAAAAATAATCTACGGCCGGACCCCAGCTGGTCAGCCATTTAGGCGGCCAGGTGGGGAAGGACGATGGGCTGCCGATTTGATAACGGAGCCGATTGGCCATGATGTCGTAAGCATAGCTGTTTCCGATTCTTCCACCCGTATAGCGGGCCGAGTCATCTCCGTAGAATGCATTGACCTCATTTAACTTAACGGTCGCAAAACCCGGCAGGAGAGCCTCCTTTTTCTCTTTAACCCGGATCAGGAGCGAAGCGTTATCATTAACCACCTGGCCGTCGTATTTGTTGCAGTTGATGGTGCAGGTTCCATAGGGGCTGGGCCAATCCTGGAGACCCCGGGTGTAAAGATCGTAGGAAAGCTCTTTATAAGCAAGCCAGCGGAAGGTGTTGTCGCTTTTGCGCTCCCAGAGTACCAGTAACAGCGGGCCGATGTTATGGTTTGGCGTGCTGAAATCGTCAAACTTGGGTTTGATTTCATTGGGGATGAAGTCGTTCGCAGCGGGCATGTATGCATTACCGGCAAGGGCCCTTGCTCGGCGGACGCCATTGACCTGAAGGAATTCATTGTTGACGAAGGTTCCCGTCACCTGAACCAAGCGCAGCTTGGCGACGGCATTGCCATCCGTCCAAGCGCCTGCGGTGATCTCGGGAGCCCCCTGTACCGTGCCGGTTGCACCACTGGATTCCCCCGTTACCGTATCACCGGCATTTATCGCGGGATTACCCGTGGACGTGACCTGATTGATATACAATGTGGGCAGATTATACAGCATGAAGGTCAGCGCCAGGAAGGTGTTGGGATTTCCCGTTCCGGCGGTATTCTGCGCCCGGAAGGCCAAGCCCATGGTCAGTTCCCTCAGTTGATACCCTGAGCTGACCTTAACCTGTACATCATAGCTCAAGTTTTTCGTGATAGACCAATTGCTGTTAATTTTGGATGTGTTGTTGTACCAGAACGCACCGCATTTATAGTTGTTCAGGCCTATGCCGCCGCTTCGGTTTGTGACGCTGAGCGTATTGACGTTGGCAATGGCGCCGCTCCCGCCGCCGGCGAATCGCCTTGTTTCTACGGATGAACTGGCAATGGAACCGTCTCGTCCGAAATTCCCGCTCAGCGCGGCGGCTGTGTTCAGGTTGATCACATCCGGGGGCGGTTGACGTGTGCTGTCGTGGATCGCCTGGTAGAAACTGAGGGACCGTTTTTCCGGACCTACTTCGCCGAGGGATTTCAGGACTAAAAATTTTTTGAAGAGGACCGGTGTGGTGGTCAGGACGGACGTGTTGAAGGAAGACCCGTCACTGTGGCGGAGGTTGGCCAGGGACAAAACATTACCGCTGACTATGGCGGTGTCATAACGATACAGCCGCTGCTCCGAACCGATTTGAATGTTTCCGTTGCGCGGTGGAAAACTGTTGCCGGTATAGGTATTGAGGGCCAGGTTGAGATGGTTGCCCGGGGAAAGGTTGCTCTGCACGGCGCTGGGATAGAGAACCAGGTAAACGCTGGCGCCTCGCTTAATGGCGACGGGGGGAGAGGCGAGTCTGAAGGAAAAATCGCCGGTGGCGGCGTTAAAGGAACCATTGCCGTAATCCCTGGGCGGGACCGAGGAGGGATCATCGTCGCCGATCATGATTTTGCCGGTTGCGGGCATGGTGAAGTTCGGTGGTGTACTTCCTGGCAACTGGACGGTAAAATTGGTCGCAGGAGTCGTTGTGCCCGAAAGATTGGAAAAATAGTACGGCATCACACGCAGTGAAAAGGAACCTCGATTGCTGATCGTGAAACGCTTGCCGTCGATGAGTTCCAAAAAGGCGGATTTTTCTTCATCGGAGTCACCATCGTCATTTTGGTCCTGGGTATTCAAATAATTGGCGGCAAGGTAGCGGTAACCGGATTCCGCCAGATTCCAGGCGTTTAAACTCTGGTTGGAAGAAACCGTTTCCAGGCTGCTGGACGAAGACAGGTAAAGCATTCCGGCAACAAGAGCGGAAAACAGAATCAGCCCGAAGATGATGGTAAGCAAGGCAAAACCGCGCTGTAAATCCATGCGTATTTCGGCCTTTTGCTCGGGGGAGATCCTTTTCATGGGCGATTTTCTTTCTTCCGGAAGCATTTCAGCAAGGGATTTATTGTCCTCCCGGTATCGATTCAGGACAGTTGGCCAGGCCGTTATTCCTGGGATTGACCGCCGTGACAAAGGTCAAGGTTCCATTTTCATCGGTGCGGTTCATAATCAGGCGGACGGCGATGAGTTTCAGGTCGCGGAAGTCACCCGGCAGGCTTCCCGACGGTGACGTGGCCGTGTTCACCGTGTAGCCGAGAAAGGCGTCTGCTGCTGCGTTTGTTCCGTAAGGACCCAGGCCGGTGATCAGCGGTTGCGTCTCGGCGGAGCCGCCGGAGGCGCGACGGGTCAGATTGATCTGGGTCCCCGTCCTGCTGAATTGGTATGTCGTTCCGGGAGTATCATAGCCCTGGTTAAGATACCCGCTGCCGACAGCACTCCGTCGGGTGTTGTCACTGCGGAACGTTATGGAATCTATGTTGCCGGCCGAAGGCGTCTCCATGTTTACAAACTCCAGTCTCATGCGGGTCAACGCGAACTGGGCCTGTTGAACTGTGTCTGCGGTCATGCGGGTGAACAAATAAGACCGGATGCCTTCGACAAGACCCATACCGGTAATCGCTACGATGATTCCCAGAATCACCAGATAAGCAATGACCTCGATGATAGTAAAACCGCCGTTATTTCGATTCAATGGCACATTCCTCCGTCAGCTTAGCAGGCATGAAAGGGTTTGGCCGTTAAGGCGCAACGTGACGATCAAAATCGCCGGGGCGCCACCCGGAGGAGACGTTTGTATGGATGAACTGCTGTAGGTTGTTGTTCCGGCACTGAGGGCGGGTGTGAATGTGATGAATCCCGTTTCCGCCGATACCACATAAGGTCTGCCAAGCACCCAAGACCTGAAGGCGGTTAACCCGAAA
Source organism: uncultured Syntrophales bacterium (assembly GCA_964617255.1). Classification (GTDB taxonomy): domain Bacteria; phylum Desulfobacterota; class Syntrophia; order Syntrophales; family JAAYKM01; genus JAAYKM01. The sequence continues at coordinate 6,432 of CAZTYA010000001.1, read as the reverse complement.
AGCGTTCCTTGTGTAGACCGGTTATATTTATACTGACCGATGATGTTCTCCATTTCCTGTTGCAGTGCCATTTGATCCTGGAACCATGAGTAAGAAGCGGTGCTGTTTACCAGAGGCCCCTTAAGCGTGATCAGAAAGGTTCCCATTATGCCGAAAAGAACAATGATCACGATCAATTCAATCAGAGAAAAACCATTCCGTCGGGAGGATCTTGCCAGGGTTCTCACGAGGAAATCCTCCCGGTCAGGGGTGTGATGGTGATACTGCTGGATGTCCCGGAGGCCTGCAGGGTGATCGTGACGGAGGATCCCAGAGGTGTGGTCAGAGCCGCGCTGCCGAAAGGAGTTCCGAATCGGTTAAAGGCAAGAACGAAGGGAAACGGGATGCCGGATAATGTCACCTGATTCGCGGTTAAATCAATGTCTGCGGCGGCTGCGCCCGGCGCGACCACTTTTCTTGCAAGGTTCGCCGGGTCGCAACTGCTGGCTGCCGGGCAATAAAAGAGGTGGTATTGACTGTTTCCGGCAAAGCGCAGACCCCACACGGAGTCGCCGTCTGCCGTGGTGTTCATGGCTCGCATCTGTGCCAGACGCAGATGCGCCATCAGGGAATCTCTGGTCGTAAAGAGGGTGCTGCTGTCCGTTTCGATTCTGGAGACGGCAACCGCGGAAATGATGCCTAAAATCAAAAGGATGGCGATGACTTCGAGCAGGGTGAACCCTTTTTGTGTTGGCGGAACGGGAAACATCACGTCCCCCCGGATGGAAGTGATTTGCATAGACCGAAATGATCTATATTGATGAAAGACCTTACATGTTGTGGTTAAGTTCATCCGATAACCCTTCTGTTGGTTATCAAAAGGAGCAAAAACCCTGGTTCGTTAACACCGGCCCCCATTGGGTGGGTGAATGGCAAAGCCACACAAAAGCTATAATATTTCCGGTTGTTTATGATAAACGTGATGATCTGTCAATGGATTTCTCCGATTTGGAGATCAGGTCATGCGACATTTTCTAAAAAACATCATCCTTAAACAACACGGAATATCATCGTGGCCGGTTTTTTCATTTGCCAAGGTCATGATTTTGTCATATGAGAACCGGGAACCAAAAGCCTATGAAATCGGACACAAACAACATTTCCATCGTCCTGTGCCGGCCCCAGTTTGCCGGCAACGTCGGCGCCATTGCCCGGTGTGGGAAGAACATGGGCATCGGACGGCTCATTGTGGTCGGGAATCGTGATCTCGACCAGGATGAGATGTACCGCCGGGCCACTCATGTCGCCGCCTCCGTGATCGACGGCATCCGTTATGTCGATGATCTGGAGACCGCCCTGGCCGATTTCCAGTATGTCGTCGGGACGACGGCCCGGCTCGGGAATGCCCGCGGACCCGTGGTCACGCCCCGGGAGATGGCGGAGAAAGTCGGCGATATGTCTCAGAAAAACCGGGTGGCGCTTTTATTTGGACCCGAGGACGCCGGCCTGACCAATGATGAACTCCGCTTCTGTCATCTGGTCGTCAACATCCCCACGGCGGCGTTCAAGTCACTGAACCTCTCCCATGCCGTCATGATCCTCTGTTACGAAATCTTTGCCTGGCGCCCCGATACCGACGGGCGCTTTACGCCCAAGCTGGCTACGTCCCGGGAACTCGAAGGGATGTACGGCCAGGTGCGCGATATTCTGACGAATATCGGTTTTTTGAATCCCCAGAATCCGGAGTACTGGATGATGCACATCCGGCGTCTCTTTTCGCGGACGGGGCTTTTGGCCAAGGAGGTGAAGATCGTCCGGGGCATCTGTCGACAGATGGCATGGTTTCTGGAGAACAGGGACAAAAAGACTTGACTTTACGCGGCCGTATCCGTATTAGACCTAAGTTTGCAGGAGAAGTTTCCATAAAAAATTGCGAGAGCAAGGGGGTTTTAACATGAAAATGAATTTTGCCTTTACGGGCGCAAAGAAGATCGTCTTTGGCAGCGGGTCGTTTGACGCCCTGGTGGATTATATCAAGGAACTCAGAGGCTCACGTCCCCTCATCGTCCTGGATCAGAATCTGGCGGGCGCCGGTTTCCAGGAGCGGATCGAAGCCCTCCTGGGCAAGGGCGGCATGAAGTACGTCATTTACGACAAGGTGATTCCCGAACCCCCCATCGAACTGGTGGACGAAGGGGCCAAGGCGGCCATCAAGGGAAAATGCGACTGCGTCGTCGGGATCGGCGGCGGAAGCGCGATGGATACGGCCAAGGCCATTTCGGCCGTGGCGGGCAACAAGGGGAAGGCCGTCGACTATCTCGGCCTGAACAACGTTCCCGGTCCGGGTTTGCCGCAGATCCAGGTGCCGACCACGGCGGGTACGGGAAGCGAAGTGACCTTCACCGCCGTTTTCGTTAGGAAGAACCTGAAGAAAAAAGAAGGGATGAACAGCCCTTACCTGTATCCGGACATCGCCCTGTGCGATCCGACCCTGACCCTGACCCTGCCGCCGAAACCCACGGCGGAAACCGGGATAGATGCCCTGTGCCATGCCATCGAGTCCTATACGTCCATTAACGCCTCATCCATGAGCGAGATGTTTTCCCTTGAGGCGATCCGCCTCATTTCAGAAAACCTCCGAACCTGCGTCCATAACGGAAGCGACCTCCAGGCGCGGGAGCAGATGCTCTTGGGAAGCCTCTATGCCGGGATCGGTCTGGCCAACGCCGGTGTGACGGCGGTCCATTCCCTGTCCTATCCCCTGGGCGGGCGTTACGGCGTGCCCCACGGTCTGGCGAATACGTTGATTCTGCCGGCCGTTATGGCTTACAACCTGCCGGGTTCGCTGGAGAAATTTATGGATATCGCTGAAGTCATGGGCGAGATCACGGACAATCTGCCCCTGCGGGAGGCGGCCTACCTGGCGGTGGAAGCGGTCGAGGCCCTGATCGAGGATTGCGGCATCACCACACGGCTGGAGACGTTGGAAATTCCCGAGGCGGTTTTCCCGGAGCTGGCCGAGGTGGCCATGACGGTGGCGCGGCCCCTGGCGAACAACCCCTGCAAGATGACACTGGAGGACATGGTTGAGATTTACAAACAGTGTTACTGAGAGTAAAAAAAATGTCATTCCGGGCAAGCGTAGCGAGACCCGGAATCCATTACCGGGAGGTCGCTTTCTGCAGATGGGGCCCGGATCAAGAGGCTGACTTATAATGTTTAATTTACGTTCGTGGTCATTCTGAATCCTTTGCTGCGCTCAAGGATAAACTCCGCGAAGAATTCATATTTTATGGTGTCTTATGAAAGAAGATTCTTCGGCTGGCACCTCAGAATGACTTAACCGCTTCATAATAAAAGACAAAAAAGCAAACGGAGGAACAATAAAATGGCCGGTGCGGAACTGATCGGTAAGGAAGAAATGAAAGAAGTCATGGACGTCTTGGAGACGGGCGTTTTCATGCGTTATGGATTTGACAACGAGAGAAAAGGCATTTTCAAGGTCAAGCAACTGGAGAAGGAATTTGCCGAGTACTGCGGCACGACTTACGCTCTGGGCGTCACGTCGGGATCGGCGGCCCTGAAGGTGGCCCTGGCGGCCATGGGAGTCGGTCCCGGCGACGAAGTGATCGTTCCCGCCTTTACCTTCGTGGCGACCTGGGAGGCGGTCCTCGAAGTAGGCGCCATCCCCGTCATGGGCGATATCGATGCCACCCTGAATCTTGACCCGGCGGATGTCGAACGGAAGATTACCTCCCTGACCAAGGCCGTCATCCCCGTCCACATGTGCGGCTCCATGGCCCATATCGACCAGATCATGGCCGTGGCGAAAAAGCACAACATCCTGGTCCTGGAAGACAACGCCCAGGGCTGCGGCGGCAGCTTCAAAGGGAAGAAACTGGGAACCTTTGCCGACATGGGTATTTTCAGTTTCGATTATTACAAGACGATCACCACCGGTGAAGGCGGTATGGTCATCACGGACAACAAGGAATTCGCCTGGCGTGCCGACGAGTACCATGATCACGGCCACGACCACAACCCGGCGGTGACCCGAGCCATGGAAGGGCGGCACATCCTGGGTTTCAACTACCGGATGAACGAACTCCAGGGAGCCCTGGGGCTGGCCCAGCTGCGGAAGCTCGATTATGTCTGCAGCGAGCAGCGCAAGAACAAGGCGAAGATCAAGGGGTTCCTGAGCCAGGTCAAGGGTGTCGGTTTCCGGGAAATTCCCGATCCGGCCGGCGACACGGCGACGTTCCTCGCCTTCAACCTGCCGACGGAAGAACTGGCGGTGAAGTTTCAGAAGAGCATGTCCGCCGGCGGCGCCGATGCGGTTTGTTTCAAGGCGAACAAGTGGCATTACGCACCCAACTGGGAGCATATGTTGTCTTTTGCGACGGCGAACCCGAAACAGTACCCCTTCACCGATCCTTCCTACAAGGGTAAGGTTGCCTACGAACGGAAAAGCATTCCCCAGGCGGAGGATCTCCTGGGCCGGACGCTGGTGATGGGCATTTCGGTGAAGATGTCCGACGAGCGGATCGCCCAGATCAAGGCAGCGATCGAAAAGGCTGCACAGGAGTTATAAGACGTCTTCGTAAAAAGGCCCGATGCTGCGTTGCGCTTCATCCTTCGTCATTGCGGCATACGGTTGGAAAGTACGCCTCATTCCTCAGGATTTGCGCGCCTTGCCTCCGGCGCTTTTTACAAAGCCGCCGTGTTTTTGCTATAGAGTGGCATGTAATGAACCGATTCCCTCCCCTTGGGGAGGCTGTGTCAAAATGACAATTTTACATTCGGGGTCATTCTGAACGAAGTGAAGAATCTAATAATAACGGTGTGTTGAAACGAAGAGATTCTTCGGCTGGCGCCTCTGAATGACACGACGATACAGGCTCTTGAAAGGGTGAGAAACAGGAACTTAACTTTTAATTCATAGGAGTTAAAAGATGATCGTGGTCACCGGCGGGGCCGGGTTTATCGGCAGCGCCTTTGTCTGGAAACTGAACAGGGAAGGGATCGATAAAGTAATTATCGTCGATCGTCTCGGCTCTTCCGGCAAGTGGAAAAATCTTGTCAATCTGCGCTATGCAGATTTTCTCCACAAGGATGTCTTTCTGCAGATGATCCTGGAGGACCGGGTGCCGTTTCCCGTCGAGAGCCTTGTTCACATGGGGGCCTGTTCCTCCACGACGGAAACGGACGCGGACTACCTCATGGAGAACAACTTCCATTACTCCTGCCGCGTGACCGAGTGGGCGTTAAAGCACAGCCCCCGTCTCATTTATGCCAGTTCCGCCGCCACTTACGGCGACGGGCTTCAGGGTTTCGATGACGATGAGGCCCGCATAAAAGACCTGCGCCCCATCAACATGTACGGCTACTCCAAACAGCTTTTCGACCAGTGGTGCCTGCGTTATGGCATCCAGAAACAGGTCGCGGGAATCAAATTCTTCAATGTTTTCGGGCCTAATGAGTTCCACAAGGGCGACATGTCGAGCGTCATCTACAAGGCCTTCCACCAGATCCGGGAGACGGGACGGGTGCGGCTGTTCAAATCCCATCGGCCGGATTACGGCGACGGGGAGCAGCGGCGTGATTTCGTCTATGTCAAGGACTGTGTGGATGTCATGTGGTGGCTTATGCAAAACCGGGACAAAAACGGCATTTTCAACGTCGGAACGGGCCAATCCCGCACCTGGAACGACCTCATTTCTGCCGTTTTCGGGGCCATGGGTATGGAACCTCAAATCGACTACATCCCCATGCCGGAGAACCTGCAGGCCCAGTACCAGTACTTCACGGAAGCGAAGATGGACAAGCTCCGGAACCTGGGATGTCCGGTTTCCTTCAAACCTCTGGAAGAGACCGTCCGGGATTACGTGGCGAATTATCTCGGCGCCCAGGAGGCCCATCTATGAGAATCGTCTGTGTCATTCCCTCCCGCTACGAATCGAGCCGGTTTCCCGGAAAACCCCTGGCGGACCTCTGCGGCAAGCCCATGCTCCAGCATGTCTATGAGCGGGTCCTCCGGGCAAAGACGGTGACCGAGGCGGCGGTGGCCACCGACGACCGGCGGATTTTCGAGGCGGTGGAAAAATTCGGCGGCCGGGCCATCATGACGGCCGAACGGCACCGTTCCGGAACGGACCGGATTGCCGAGGCGGCGACGGTTCTCGGCCTGGAAGCCAATGATATTGTCGTCAACATTCAGGGCGATCAGCCCATTTTCGAACCGACTCAGGTCGACGAGGTGGTGGAGCCGCTCCTGGCGGATCCGTCTATCCCCATGTCCACGCTGATCTACCGGATTATCCGGGAAGAGGAGATCACCCACCCCAATGCCGTCAAGACGGTATTTGACAAGGATGCTTTTGCCCTCTATTTTTCCCGGGCCACGATTCCCTATGACCGGGATCATATCCACGAGGTCAACTACTACAAACATCA